>JAIYCN010000194.1 GCA_027487995.1 Rubrivivax sp.
CGCTCCTTCCAGGCCTGGAAGGTTTCGGTGAGCAAGGGGGCCGAGCCGCTGATGAACAGCCGCATGCTCGCGCACGCCTTCTTCGTCAGCGCTGCTTCGCCCAACATGCGCACGTACAGCGTAGGCACGCCCATGAACACCGAGGCCTGCGGCAGTCGGGCAATCGTCGCCTTCGGGTCGAAGCGCGAGAACCAGATCATCTTCGAGCCGTTGATCAGCGCCCCGTGCGAGGCGACGAACAGCCCGTGCACATGGAAGATCGGCAGGGCGTGGATGAGCACGTCCCCGCCTTGTGCAGCCGAGCGCCAGCCCCAGTAGCGCTGCAGCACCTGGGCGTTGCTCAGCAGGTTGCCGTGCGAGAGCATGGCACCCTTGCTGCGCCCCGTGGTTCCGCTGGTGTACAGGATGGCGGCCAGGTCGTCTGCGCCGCGTTCCACCACCGTGTGCTCATCGGAGTGCGCCGCCGCCCGTTCCAGCAGGGTGCCGGTGCGGTCGTCGCCCAAGGTGAACACATGCTGCGTGCCCTTGAGGAAGGCGATCTTGCTGATCCAGCCGAAGTTCTTCGGTGAGCACACCACCAAGGCGGGCTCGGCATTGCCGATGAAGTACTCGATCTCCGCGGCCTGGTAGGCGTTGTTCAGCGGCAGGTACACATGGCCGGCGCGCAGCACCGCCAGGTACAGGATCAGGTTCTCCACGCTCTTGTCCACCTGCACCGCAATGCGCGACATCGGCGGCAATTCCAGGAAGGCGAGCAGATTGGCGATGCGCGCGCTGGCGCGCTCCAGGTCACCCCAGGTGTAGTACAGCGGCGTGAAGGCCTGGCCTGCCGGAGCGTCGGCGGTCTCCACCGCAATGGCTTGGAGGTCCGCCGGAAAGCCTGGGCGCAGCGCGGCGTAGAGGTTCTGATTGGGCATGTTGGAAAACGGTCAGTCCAGCTTGGCGCCCGAGGCCTTCACCACTTCGGCCCAGCGCTTGACCTCGCCCGAGACGAAGCGGCCAAACGCGTCGCCGTACAGGTTCGGAGTCTCGGTGCCCAGGCCCGTCCAGGTGTTGCGGATTTCCGCCGACTCCAGGGCCTTGCGCATTTCGGTCTGCATGGCCGTGATCACCTCGGCCGGCGTGCCCTTGGGCGCCCACAGCCCGTACCAGGTGGCCACTTGGTACTGCGGCATGCCGCCATCCTTCGCAGGAGGCACAGTGGGGAAGCCCGGCGCCGGCTTGTCGGAGGCAACGGCAAGCGCCTTGATGCGCCCACCCTTGATGTGCGCCGCGCTCGACCCCAGGCCGTCGAACATCACGTCCACTTGCCCGGCAATCAGGTCCTGCAGGGCCGGGCCCGCGCCGCGGTAGGGAATGTGGGTGATGAAGGTCTTGCTCTGCAGCTTGAACAATTCACCGGCCAGGTGGTGCGAGGTGCCGTTGCCCGCCGAGCCGTAGTTCAGCTTGCCGGGGTTCTTGCGCACATAGGCCAGGAACTCGGGCAGCGTGTTGGCCTGCACCTTCTGCGGGTTCACCACGATCACCTGCGGCACGCTGGAGATCAGGCCTACCGGGATGAAGTCCGTCTCGATGTTGTAGTCCAGCTTGGGGTACATGGACGGCGCAATCGCATGGTGCACCGCGCCCATGAAGAAGGTGTAGCCGTCCGGTGCCGCCTTGGCGGCGATACCCGCGCCCAGCGTGCCACCGGCGCCGCCCTTGTTGTCGATCAGGAACTGCTTGCCCATCGTCTTGGTCATGGCGGCAAACAGGGGACGAGCAAAGGCGTCGGTTCCCCCGCCGGGAGGGAAGGGCACCACGATCGTCACTGGCTTTGCCGGCCAGGCCTGTGCCATGCCGATGGAAGGCAGGCTACCGATGGATGTGGCCATCAGGGCGGCCGATGCGGCCAGGATGCGACGTCGATTGAAGCGAGTGTTCATAGCTGTCTCCTTTATGACGATAGTTGACCATGAACCCGCGGGGCCCCCGCAAGCCCTTAGCCCAGAGAAGTGCATGGGCATTCGAGTCCCCCGGGTCAGCAGGGCGGGCCCCGGTGGTCAAGCGTCACTTCAGACCAGATGCCGGTCCATCAGCTCCCTCACGATGGCCACGCCAGGGTGTTCGGTGCGGCGCGCCAGGGTCACCAGACCGAAGCGGGCCGAGGCCGCCAGCAGCGGCTGCAGGCGCAACTCCTGCAGTTGCGGCGCCGCGCCGCGAATGGCCAGCACCACGGCGTCCGTCTTGAGTGCGGTGTCCACCAGGCTGGAGACCTCCTCGCAGCGCAGCGTCACGCAGAGGGCCGGATTGGCCGGCGGGCCGTAGCGCTCCACCAGGATGCGCGCCACCTCGTCGGACAGTGGAGTGGACGCGATGGGATAGTCCAGCAGGGCCTTGAAGGGCACGCCGCGTTTCTCGCGGAGCAAAGGATGCCCGCGCCGCACCATGAAGGCACCGGCCATTTCATGCAGGAACTCGGCGCGCAGGTCGGGTTCGGGCCGCAGCGAACGCGCGTCCACCACCAAGGCGTCGAGCTGACGGTCGCGCAGTGCCTGCACCAACAGCTCGGTGCGGCCCCTCGCCACCTCCACCTGCATGTGCCGGTGGTGGCGCGCCATCTCCAGCAACAGCGGCGTCATCAGCATGGCGCCGGCACCGGAGCCCATGCCCACGCGCAGCGCCCCGGCTGCCACTTGGCGCAGGCGCGGCCCCGTGTGGCCCAGTTGGTCGGCGTCTTCCAACAAACGCCGCGCCGCTGGCAACGCTTCGCGTCCATAGGGCGTGAGCTCAATCCGGCGGCCCACCCGGTCGAAGAGGGGTGCCCCCCACTCGTCTTCCAGTGACTGGATGCTGCGGCTGAGCGCCGGCTGAGTGAGGAACACGCGGGCCGCAGCCTTGCTGAAGGAGCCGGCTTCGGCCAAGGCCACGAAGTGCCGCAGTTGAACCAGGGTCATGGTCAGGCCTCAATCCATGAGTTAAATGCATGGTAATTGAAAAAACAATGCATTGGACGACGAGACTTGAGGTTCCTACATTCACACTCAAGAGGCCAAGATGCCCAGCACAGTCAAACCGGAGAACACCCTTTTCCTTGACCGAACCCTCAACAGGAGACTTCAAATGAACCGCATCACCCGTCGCGTCCTTACCCTTGCCGCCGGCCTTGCCCTCATGGGCGCCTCCACCATGAGCCTGGCGCAGTCCAGCAAGCCGGTGAACCTGATGGTTCCCTATCCCGCCGGTGGCTTGTCGGACGCCATCGCCCGCATCGTGGAGCGTCCGCTGAACAAGACCCTGGGCTCCATGGTGATCGTGGAAAACCTCGGTGGCGTGGGCGGAGCCTTGGGCGCTCAGAAGGTGCTCGGTTCGCCTGCTGACGGATCCTGGATTTACCAGGGCTCGCCCAACGAACTCATCCTGGCACCCATGGCCCTGCAGGCCGTGAAGTACAAGGCCGAGGACTTCAGGTTTGTTCAGATGATCGGTACCTTCCCGATGGCCGTGCTGGCGCGCCCCGGTTTGCCGGTCAACAACATTGACGAGCTGGTTGCTTTGGCCAAGAAGGCTTCCGCAGAAGGCAAGCCGCTCACCTACGGCAGCGTGGGCATCGGTTCGCTCTACCACGTGGTCGGCGCGCATTTCGCCAACCTCATCAAGGCAGAGATGGTGCACATCCCCTACAAGGGCATGGCGCCCCTGCTGCAGGACATGGGCGGGAACTCGGTCGATGTCACCTTCCTCGTGGTGGGTGAGCAGACGGTGGGCCTGGCCGACAGTGGTCGCCTCAAGATCCTGGCCACCTTGGCGCCTTCGGGCAAGGTGGAAGCTCCCTTCCTGGCGAAGTACCCCAGCATCAACGACAGCAAGTCCATCAAGGACTTCTCCTTCAACACGTGGACCGGCTATTTCGTTCGCAAGGACACGCCGGATTCCGTCGTGGCCAACCTGAACCGCGCTTTGGCCACGGCCATGGGTGATGGTGAAGCCAAGGCTGCGCTCACCAAGTTGGGCGGCAGCGTCCCGACGATGCTGAGCTTGGCCGACGCCAGCAAGGAGTACGAGGCCCAGACTGCCCGCTTCCGCGCCATTGCTCGGGCCATCAAGCTCGAAGCGCAATAAGCCCCTCGCAGACCACTCCACGCAAGGCCACGCCGTGACCACCGTTCTGGACGAACTGCGCCCCAAGGCCGAGGCCTTCACGGCCTTGCGGCGCGAAATCCACCGCTTCCCGGAACTCGCCTTCGACGAGCACCGCACCTCGGAGACCGTGGCCCGCAAACTGCAGGACTGGGGCTACACCGTCACGCGCGGCCTGGGCGGTACCGGTCTGGTGGGCACGCTGAAGAAGGGTACGTCGAAGAAGACCCTGGGCCTGCGCGCCGACATGGACGCGCTGCCCATTCAGGAAGAAAGTGGTCGCCCCTGGAGCAGCACACGTCAAGGCCTGATGCACGCCTGCGGCCACGACGGCCACACCGCCATGCTGTTGGGCGCGGCGCAGCACCTGGCCGAAACCGGCGGCTTCGACGGCACCCTGCACCTCATCTTCCAACCGGCAGAAGAGGGCGGTGGTGGCGCGTTGAAGATGATGGAAGACGGGTTGTTTGACCGCTTCCCTTGCGACGCCATCTTCGCCATGCACAACATGCCCGGCGTTCCACAGGGACACCTGTGGCTGCGTGAAGGGCCGATGATGGCCAGCAGCGACTACGCCACCATCACGGTGCGCGGAAACGGGGGCCACGGCGCCATGCCGCACAAGGCCAGCGATGCCTTGGTGGCCGCGTCCAGCCTGGTGATGGCCCTGCAAACGGTGGTCTCGCGCAATGTGGACCCGCAGCAGACGGCCGTGGTCACGGTGGGCGCCTTCAACGCCGGCCGGGCCAACAACGTGATTCCCGGCAGCGCCAAGCTCGAACTCAGCGTACGCGCGCTGGACCCTGCCGTGCGTGAATTGCTGAAGCAGCGCATCCACGCCCTGGCCGCCGCACAGGCCGAGAGCTTTGGCGTGAAGGCCGAGGTGGATTGGCGACCCGGCTATGCGGTGTTGGTGAATGCCGCCGAGCCGACTGAATTCGCGCGTGGCGTGGCCCGCGAACTCGTCGGCGCCGACCGTGTGAAGGCTCAAGCCCCCGCGCTCACCGGCAGCGAGGATTTCGCGTTCATGCTGCAGAAAGTGCCCGGCAGCTATCTCCTCATCGGCAATGGTGACGGTGAAGGTTCGTGCATGGTCCACAACCCGGGCTATGACTTCAACGACGACAACATCGCCGTCGGCAGCGCCTACTGGGTGCTGTTGACCCGCCGCTTCCTGTCCTCCTCGGGCTTGTCCGCAAGCCGCAGCACCTCGATTGAAACGGAGCTCGCATCATGAAGGTCATCGTTCTCGGCGCCGGCCTGCTCGGCGTCACCTCCGCCTATTTCCTGCGCCAGCAGGGCCACGACGTCACCGTGGTGGACCGCCAGGCCACCCCTTCGGCCGAAACCAGCTTTGCCAACGGTGGTCAGATTTCCGTGAGCCATGCCGAGCCGTGGGCCAACCCCAGCGCGCCGCTGAAGGTGCTCAAGTGGCTGGGCCAGGAAGACGCGCCTCTGCTGTTTCGCATCCGCGCCGACATGCGCCAGTGGATGTGGGGCCTGCAGTTCCTGCGCGAATGCACGCCGGCGCGGACCCGCCACAACATTGAACAGATCGTCCGCCTGGGCACCTACAGCCGCGACACGTTGCAACAAGTGCGCGCCGATCGTGGCATCCAGTACGACCAACGCACCCAGGGCATCCTGCACTTCTACACGAACCCAAAGGAGTTCGAAGGCGCTGAAGCACCTGCGAAGCAGATGCGCGACCTGGGCTGCGACCGCCGCGTCATCAGCGCTGATGATGCGGTGAAGATCGAACCCGCACTGGCCCACATTCTTCCGCAACTGGCCGGCGCCACTTACACCGCCGAAGACGAATCCGGTGACGCCAACCAGTTCGCTCGTGAACTGGTCAAGCGTTGCGAGGAAGACGGCGTGCAGTTCCTCATGAGCCACACCGTCACCGCCCTGCGCAGCGTGGCCGGCGAGATTGACCATGTGGAGGCCACAGACAGCGAAGGCCGCTTCCAACGCCTGAAGGCCGATGCCTATGTGCTGGCCATGGGCAGCCTCTCGCCCCTGATCGCCAAGCCGCTGGGCATCGAGTTGCCCATCTACCCGGCCAAGGGCTACTCCGTCACCATGCCGGTCAAGGACGCTCGCATGGCCCACCAGGTGTCGCTCACCGACGACGAGTACAAGTTGGTGTTCAGCCGCCTGGGTGACCGCCTGCGCATCGCCGGCACGGCCGAGCTCAATGGCTATGACCGTGACCTGAACCGTGTGCGCTGCGAGGCCATCGTGCGGCGCGTGGAAGAACTCTTCCCTGGCGCTGGCGACACCGAGCGCGCACAGTTCTGGACGGGCCTGCGCCCGGCCACACCCAGTAACGTGCCCATCATTGGCCGCTCCAAGGTGAAGAACCTGTTCCTGAACACCGGCCACGGCACCCTGGGTTGGACCCATGCCTGCGGATCGGGCAAGAGCATTGCGCGCATCGTGAGCGGCTTGCAGCCGGAGGTGAACTTTGCGTTCACCGGCTTGAGCGCTCCCACGGATTGGCCGCAGCAACTCAAGCCTGCAGCCTGAGCGCAAGCCGGCTGCGCGTCATGGCAGCAAAGCGAAAGGGCCGCAACGCGGCCCTTTCTTGCTTCATCGCGCGGCGATTTACTGCTGCTTGCCGCCCTCAGCCAAACGCCGACCCATCGACACCGCATAAGAAGCGGTACGCGCCTTGAGCATGGGGTCGTTCACGCCTTCCACGCCCTTGGGCACGCGGTTGGGGTCGAAGTTCACGTTCAGGCAGGCACCACCGGCATCCGCAGCCACCGAGGTCACCTTCAGCGTGCCCAGGGTCACCTTCTTGCGGCCTGCGGGCAGGGGCACCGTGGCCTTGTCCAGCACGTCACCGGCTTCGGCCACTTCCAGGTTGAAGTTGAAGGCCACCTGGCCGGCCGCCACGCGCTGGCGGATGTCGTCGAACAGGAAGTTCGCGCCCTTTTCCTTGGCCTGGTCGTCGGTCAGGCCCTGCACGCCGCCCACCGGCTCAAAGATCCATTTGCCGGCCGTCTTCTGGCCTTGGGCGTTGGTGAACACGAAGCCGTGCACGCCCCAGTAGTTCACGCTGGCGTAGCTGGCCGGCACGGGCTGGGATGCGATATGGCGGCCCTGCAGCAGCACTTCGGGGTTGGCGTCGGCGAAGGCCTTCACCTTGGCCGGATCAGCGGCCTTGGTAGCAGGGTCCGGCTGCAGGGACTGCAGGCGGCCCATCAGCTGCTCTGGCGTGGAGGCGCCGAACACCGGGGCGGAAATGTTGCCGTGCTGCCAGACCTCGCCACCGGGCAGGTCGAACTGCAGGGCCAAGTTGCGTTGGCTCTTGGCGTTGTCCGGGGCCTTGGGGTTGCCGCCACCCACCGAGAAGCGCACGATCACGGGGATCTTGGCGCCGCTGAAGGCCGAGGCCGAAGAGATGCCCTTGCCTTCAGAGCTGCCCACGAACTCACCCATGGCACAGATGCCCTTGGCGCCCGAGCGGCGATAGCCCTCGAACTTGCCGCCGGTGGCCTCGAACTGGTCCACCAGGGCCACGGGGCTGACAGGTGCCGGGGCCGTGTGGCCACCCGCGACAACCGGAGAGGCCAAGCTGGCCAGGAAGCCGGCGGCAGCCAAGGACAGCGAAAGGGCGGAGAAGCGATGGGCTTGAGTCATGTGTTGGATATTCCGTATTGAGAAAAACGTGGGTGAGCGCTGGCTTCACGGAGGAGGAGCCCCGCACCCCAGTTACTACGACTGGCATGGTCGCGCGGTTGCAATGCCGACTGCGCGGATACCCCCCTGAACAGGGGGGTGCGAGATCGACCACCGCACCGGCGGCAAACGACGCCGCGTCGCCTCGGTCAAATGACCATCGGCGGCGCGGGCATTCCCGACCAAGCGAATGTTGGAGCACACTGGAGGATTCGGCTGTCCACTTTTCCCCACCTGAGGGGGGGTGGAGCCCCCCTGACTGGTGATCCTTCACGCCTTCCATGACTTCCGGCCTCATCCACATCCGCGGCGCCCGCCAACACAATCTGAAGAACCTCGACCTGGACATCCGCACCGGCGAGATGACCGTGGTCACCGGCCCCAGCGGCAGCGGCAAGAGCAGCCTCGTCTTCGACACCCTATACGCCGAAGGTCAGCGCCGCTATGTGGAAACCTTCTCCGCCTATGCGCGTCAATTCCTGGACCGCATGGACCGCCCCGCGGTGGACCGGGTGGACGGCGTGCCGCCGGCCATTGCCATCGACCAGACCAACCCGGTGCGCACCAGCCGCTCCACCGTGGGCACGATGACGGAGATCAACGACCACCTCAAGCTGCTCTTCGCCCGTGCGGCGCAGTTGGTGGACCGCGCCACTGGCCTGCCGGTGCGGCACGACACGCCCGAGACCATCGCGCAGGACCTGCTGGCCCGCGCGGCTGCTGCGGGTGATCCCCGTCTGGTCCTCACCTTCCCAGCGGTACTGCCCGCCGACACCTCCGATCAACAGCAGGAAGATTGGCTGGCGGCCAGCGGCTTCACGCGGGTGCAGGCGTCCCGCGTGGAGGGCGACAAGAAGATTCTGGATGTGGTGGCCGACCGCTTCCGTGCTTCATCAGCCGAACGTGTGCGTTTGATGGAGGCCATCGAGCTGTGCCTCAAGCGCGGCATGGGCCGCCTGAATGTGCACATGGTGGCGGATGCGAGCCAGGAGGCTGATGCACCACCGAGCGCCCCGGTGACCTGGCGCTATTCCACCGGTTTGCATTGCCCCGAAAGCGACATCCGCTACGCCGACCCACAGCCTGCGCTGTTCAGCTTCAACTCCGCCTTCGGCGCCTGCGAAACCTGCCGTGGCTTTGGTCGTGTGATTGGCGTGGACTGGGGCCTGGTGATCCCGGACGAGCGCAAGACCCTGCGCAATGGCGCCATCAAACCGTTGCAGACGCCCGCCTGGGCCGAATGCCAGGACGACCTGATGCGCCATGCCGGCACGCACGGCATTCCGCGCGACACGGCGTGGTCGCAGTTGTCGAAGGAGCACCGGCACTGGGTGATCGAAGGTGACCCGGACTGGAAGGGCCAGTGGAACAAGCAGTGGTACGGTGTGCGCCGCTTCTTCGAGTACCTGGAGAGCAAGGCCTACAAGATGCACATCCGGGTGCTGCTGTCCAAGTACCGCAGCTACACGCCCTGCACCGTGTGCAACGGCGCGCGCTTGAAGACCGAGGCCCTGCTGTGGCGCATCGGCAGCAAGGCCGATGCCGACACCGCGATGGATGTCGAGAGCGGGCGCTACACCCGCTTCATGCCCGCCGGCGTGAACTGGACGCGCGACCAACTCAACGCCTTCGACGGCCTGTGCCTGCACGACCTCATGCAGCTGCCGCTGGCGCGCCTTCGCAGCTTCTTCGACGGTCTCACCCTGCCGTCCTCCATGCTGGACGATGCGCTCAAGCTGCTGCTCGATGAAGTGCGCAACCGCTTGAAATACCTCTGCGATGTGGGCCTGGGCTACCTCACGCTGGACCGGCAAAGCCGCACGCTGTCGGGTGGCGAGGTGCAGCGCATCAACCTCACCACCGCACTCGGCACCTCGCTGGTCAACACCCTGTTCGTTCTGGACGAGCCCAGCATCGGCCTGCATCCGCGCGACATGAACCGCATCGTGCAGGCCATGCACCGCCTGCGCGATGCGGGCAACACCCTGGTGGTGGTGGAGCACGACCCTGCGGTGATGCTGGCCGCCGACCGCCTCATCGACATGGGTCCCGGTCCCGGGCAGAAGGGCGGGCAGATCGTCTATGACGGCACGCCTGAAAACGCGAAGGCCGCGGACACGCTGACCGGCGCCTACCTGGGTGCGCGCCAGCACATCGGCAGCGGCTTCACGCGTCTGGTGGACGAATCCACGCCGCGCCTCATTCTGGAAGGGGCGCGCGAGCACAACCTGCAGAACATCAGCGTGGAATTCCCGCTGCAGCGCCTGGTGTGCGTCACGGGCGTGTCCGGCAGCGGCAAGAGCACGCTGATGCAGGACGTGCTCTACCCCGCCCTGGCCCGCCACTTCGGCAAGGCCACCGAAACCCCCGGCGTGCATGACCGGCTGCTGGGCGCCGACTGGCTGGCCGATGCCGTGTTCGTGGACCAAAGCCCCATCGGCAAGACGGCGCGCTCCAACCCCGCGAGCTACGTGGGGGCCTTCGATGAGATCCGCAAGATCTTCGCGGATGCTCCGGCGGCGCGCGAGCGCAGCTACACCGCCGGCATGTTCAGCTTCAACGCGGGTGATGGGCGATGCCCCACCTGCGGTGGCTCGGGCTTCGAGCATGTGGAGATGCAGTTCCTGTCCGACGTTTACCTGCGCTGCCAAGACTGCGACGGGCGACGCTTCCGCAACGAAATTCTGGACGTGAAGATCCTGCGCGGTCCGCGTGAACTCAGCGTGGCCGACGTGCTGGAGCTCACCGTGGCCGAGGCGGTGGACCTCTTCCGGCAGGACCGCGAGGTGGTGGCCAAGCTGCAGCCCATCGTGGATGTGGGCCTGGACTACATGCGCCTGGGTCAGCCCGTGCCCACGCTCTCTGGCGGTGAAGCGCAGCGTCTGAAGCTGGCCGGTTTCCTTGCCGATGCCGCGTCGTCGCCTGCTCAGCGCGTGGCCAAGAAGGGCACGCTGTTCCTGTTCGACGAACCCACCACCGGCCTGCACTTCGACGACATCGCCAAGCTCATGCGCGCGATGCGCAAGCTGCTGGAGGCGGGCCACTCCATCATCCTCATCGAGCACAACCTCGACGTCATCCGCGCCAGCGATTGGCTCATCGACCTCGGCCCCGAAGGTGGCGAGGAAGGCGGCCTGCTGGTGTGCCAAGGCGCCCCCGCCGACGTCGCCCAACACCCCAGCTCCCACACCGCCGCTGCCCTGCGCGACTACGCCCTGGCCCTCGGCACCGTCGTAGAAGTCCGCGACGAAAAATTGGGGTCGGAAAAATTGGGGTCGGATCCGATTTTTTCCTCGAACCCGTCTTCAATCAACGCGCAACCGGTGCCGGAAAAATTCGGCTCTGACCCCATTTTTCCCGCTCACGCCACACACGAACGCGAACCCGAAGGCCGCCACCTCAGCGAAGTCATCCGCATCGTCAACGCGCGCGAGCACAACCTCAAGGGCCTGTCGGTCGACATCCCGCGCGGTCAGTTCAATGTGATCACCGGTGTCAGCGGCTCCGGCAAATCCACGCTCGCCTTCGACATCCTCTTCAACGAAGGCCAGCGCCGCTACCTCGAAAGCCTCAACGCCTACGCGCGCAGCATCGTGCAGCCGGCCGGGCGGCCGGAGGTCGACGCCGTCGACGGCATTCC
>JAIYCN010000218.1 GCA_027487995.1 Rubrivivax sp.
AGCTTCTTCCGCGACCCCGAGACGTTCCAGGCCCTGGCCGAGCAGGTCGTGGCCCCGCTGGTGTCCCAACGCGAAACCGGCGACACCATCCGCGTGTGGGTGGCGGGTGTGGCCACCGGTGAAGAAGCCTACTCGGTGGCCATGCTCTTCATCGAAGCCTTCGAGCAGGCACGGCGCTGGCCCACACTCAAGATCTTCGCCACCGATGTGGACCAGCACTGCATCGACACCGCAGGCCAGGGCGTGTATCCGGAAGCCTCGGCCACCGAACTCACACCGGAGCGCCTGGCCCGCTTCTTCAATGTGCGGGGCGAACAGTTGGTGGTCAAGCCCGAACTGCGCCAATGCATCGTCTTCGCGCGGCACAACCTGTTGTCCGACCCACCCTTCACCAAGATGGACCTGGTGGTGTGTCGCAACGCGCTCATCTACTTCAAGAGCGCCGCGCAGGAGCGCGTACTGCAGGCGCTGCACTACGCGCTGCTGCCGGGTGGGGCCATGCTGCTGGGTTCCAGTGAATCCATCCCGGTGCAGATGGAGGGCATCAAGCCCCTCAATGCCCGCCAGAAGATCTTCCGCAACAGCGCGCCGGTCAGCCTGCCCCTGGGGCATCAGCGCAGCCCGGTGCTCACCACCGCCACCGGGGCCAATCTCCGCGCACCGGTCAACCGCGTCCGACGGCGCGCCCTGGATCAGTCCGTGGGTGATGAAGGCGCTGCAGCACTGCTGCAGTTGTATGCCCCACCAGCCGTGCTCGTGAATGCTGCGCAGGAGGTGGTGCACCTGTACGGCCATGCGCAGCTCTACCTCAGCCCCAAGGCGGGTACCGCCACACTGGAGGTGGCCCGGCTGCTGCCCGATCCGCTGGTGCCAGTGGCATCGGCCCTGCTCTACAAGGCCTCACAAGACCGCAGCCGGCTGACGTCGGACGCCGTGGACGTGGTGCGGGCCGATGGACAAGCCCGCCGTGTGCGCTTGTCCGTGACACCGCTGCCCGGTGACCACGACCCCACGATGACGATGCTGTGCTTCGAGGAAGCCGGGCAGGCACCTGCACAGGAAGCCACCGCCATCGACGTGGATGCGGAAACCGTGGCCCGCGTCAGCGCGTTGGAGCGCGAGCTGCGCGCCACCCGTGAAAGCCTGCAGGCGACCATCGAGGAACTCGAAACCTCCAACGAGGAACTGCAGGCCACCAACGAAGAGTTGATGGCTTCCAACGAGGAACTCCAAAGTTCGAACGAAGAACTGCAGTCCGTCAACGAGGAAATGGGCACGGTCAACGCCGAGTACCAGGAGAAGATGCTCCTGCTGAACCGCCTGAACGCCGACCTGGACAACATGGCCAAGGCCGCCGGGGTGGCCACCGTGTTCGTCGACGACGCAATGCAGATCACGCGCTTCAGCCCGGACGCCACGCAAGTCTTCAAGCTGCGCGATTCGGACATCGGCCGTCCGCTGGACGACATCGCCCACGTGCTGGACCACTCCAACCTCATGGGCGACATCGCCTCTACGCTGCGCAGCGGCCGCATGATCGAGCGTGAGGTGCCCTCGCTGGACGGCACGCAGATCTACCTCCTGCGCGTGCTGCCTTATGTCATCCAGTCCTCGATGAAGCCCGGTGCAGTGGTCACGCTGGTGGACATCACGCAGTCACACAACGCACAGCGCCTGCAGTCCATCATCGACGCCCTGCCCGAGCATGTGGCGGTGCTGGACCCCACCGGCATGATCATCACGGTGAATGCAGCTTGGACGCGCTTTGCGCTGGCCAATGGCGGCGTGCATGGCAGCTCCCTGGGGGTGGGCACGAACTACCTGGAGGTCTGCGGTGGCGGCGAGCCCGCTTCCACCGAAGGTGATCAAGGATCCGCCCAGAATGCGGCGCGGGGCATTCGCGCCGTGCTGGGTGGCGAAGCCCCGAGCTTCACCCTGGAGTACCCCTGCCACTCACCCACCGAGCAGCGCTGGTTTGTGATGAACGTGGCCCCGGTGCGGCACCCGGGGTTGGGGGCCGTGGTCAGCCACGTCAACATCACCGCCTGGCATGGTGGCGGAGATGGCCACAGGGCCTAAGTCTCCCGAGGGCATGGCCACCTGGGATCCCCAATCCCTGTGGCACGGCCCCTTTGCCGCGGGCGAAGCCGGCGACGGGCATCGCCGCATGTTCTCGGCACTGCCCCTTCCGGCGGTGGTCATTGACCCGCATGGGTTCGTGCGGCAGGCCAACCCGCATGCGGCCGACCTGCTGGGGCTGGCGCGCCATACGTGGCTGCAGCAGCGCTCCATTCTTCAGTTCCTCAACCCCGACGACCGGCAGCGCTTGGCCTGGCGCCTGTCGGACCGCGCGGGCAACGAAGTCTTTGAAATCCGAGGCGTGGACCTGCGCAATGACGCCGGCGAACACATTCCCTGTGACCTGCACCTGGTGCATCTGGAGGGCTCCGTCACGCAAGAGCGCATGAGCCTGCTCGTGGTGGTGGACCGAACCTACGAGGCCGAGTTTCGACAAGGCGAGCAGCAACTGCGCCGGCAGACGCAACGGCTGGCCGATGTGATCTGGGCCAGCCACAGTGGCACCTGGGAGTGGCATGCGCGCGCAGGACTGGTCTCGGTCAACGAGCGCTTTGCGGAAATCATCGGCGCCGTGCTTGGTGACATCGAACCCTTGAGCGCCTCGGCCTTCATGGCCCTGATCCACCCCGACGACCGCGCCACCATGCAAACCGTGGTGGAACAGCCGCATGATGGCCTTGATCAGCCCTTCGACATGCGCATGCGCCTGGCGCACCGCGGTGGCGGATGGGTGTGGGTGCAGAACCGCGGGCGCGTGCTGGACTGGGACGAACAAGACCGCCCCTTGCGCTTGGCCGGTGCGCTGCTGGATGTGTCGGTGGAGGTGGAGCGCGAACAAGCGCTGCGCGCGGCCAAGGAGCAGGCCGAAGCGTCTGAACGCAAGAAGTCCGAGTGGCTGGCCAACGTCAGCCACGAGGTGCGCACCCCACTCAACAGCGTGCTGGGCTTGGTGCAGTTGATGCAAGAGTGGTCGCCAGACGACCGCCAAGGCGAAGCGTTGGCTCGCATCGTGGAGAGCGCGCACCTGCTGCGCCAGACCTTGGATGACCTTTTGGACAACGCCAAGCTGGAGGCGGGCCAACTGGTGCTGGAGCAGGTGCCGCTGGACCTGGCGGAGTTGTCGCGATCGGTGATGGCCGTGTTCACCCACAAGGCCCAGGAGAGCGGTGTGGACCTCATCTGCCGCTTGGCCGCGGAGGTGCCTTCGAACCTGCTGGGCGACCCCTTGCGCCTTCGGCAGGTGATCAACAACCTGGTGGCCAATGCCCTGAAGTTCACCAGCCGCGGCAGCATCGAGGTGCGCATGGGCGGGCATGACAACGCGTTGGGCGGCACCCATGAGCTGCTCGTGGAGGTGATCGACACTGGATCGGGCATCGCCCCCGAGCATCTGAACCAATTGTTCAAACCCTATTACCAGGCCGATGCCTCCACCACCCGGCGCTTTGGCGGAACCGGGCTGGGTTTGTCGATCGCGCAGCGCCTGGTGCGGCTGATGGGTGGGCGCATTGGAGTGGACAGCCAGCCCGGGCGGGGCAGCCGCTTTTGGTTCACGGTGCCCTTGGCCTTCGATGAACGCTCGGACATGGACGAGGTGCGCCCAGTCGAACGTCCCGGGGCCCAGCGCTGGTCCTCCACCGACTACAACCAGACCAAATGGGAAGGGACCTCAGAACCGGTTGCGGCAAACGGCCAGGACTCGGAGGAGTTGCCCATGGGGTCCGCGGACGCCCGGCTTTGGCAGGCCTTGCGCGAAAGCCTGGTGCTGCAGGAACACGGTTCACTGGAACTTTGCCAACGGCTCATTGAGCGGTCAGACCCCAGCAGGGCCACGGTCCTGCGCCGGGTGTTGCGGCACGCCCGCAACTTCAACTTCGAGGCTGCCCTGGGGGAATTGCCTCGGTTGGACCAGACTCCTCTATAGTGCGCCATGATCTCTGAGCAAGCGGATCTCCGCCCTCGGTTGCTGATCGTCGACGACGAACCCAAGAACCTGAGGCTGCTGGCCAACATCTACGCCGACGACTATCGGCTGTCCCTGGCCACATCGGGTGCCAAGGCACTGGAGCTGCTGGAGATCACCCCCGACATCGAGCTGGTGCTGCTGGACGTGATGATGCCCGACATGGATGGGCTGGCCGTCTACGAATGCATCCGCGCCCAACCGGCGCACCAGGACCTGCCGGTCATCTTCGTCACCGCGCGCAATGACGCCGCATTGGAAATGCGCGCCTTGGGCTCAGGGGCGGCCGACTACCTGCTCAAGCCCGTGCATGTGGGGCTGGCGCGGGTACGGGTGCAACAGCAGATCACCCTGGCGCGCCAGCGCCTTGAATTGCAGCGCGCACGCCAGGCGGCTGAGGCGGGCAACCGCGCGAAGTCGCAATTCCTCACGGCGGTCAGCCACGAATTGCGGACACCGCTGAACGCCATCCTCGGCTTCGGTCAGGTGCTGGAATCCGATGGCACGCTGGCCGACGAGCAGCGGGACAACGTGCGCGAGATCCTGGACGCGGGCACGCACCTGCTGGCCCTGATCAACGACGTACTGGACCTGGGCAAGATCGAAGCCGCGCGGGTGGACCTGACGCTGGAGGACATCGACCTGCCCGAACTCGGGCTGGCCTGCCTGCGCTTGTGCGAGCCGGTCAGCAAGCGGCGTGGGGTGTCGCTTCGCAATCGCTTCGACTCGGATCTGCCACTCGTCCACGCGGACCGCATCCGCGTTCGACAGGTGATCGTGAACCTGATGTCCAACGCCATCAAGTTCAACCACGAGGGCGGCGAGGTGGTGCTGTCCATGAGGTCCACACCCGAAGGCGGCATCCGGGTGGAAGTGATGGACGACGGCCCGGGCATTTCGGCGGATCTGCATCCCCGGTTGTTCGAGCCGTTCGTGCGCGGCGCGGAGAGCGAACGGCGGCAGATCGAAGGTACGGGCATCGGCCTGACCATCTGCAAGCGCCTGGTGAACATGATGCGCGGCGAGATCGGCTGCATCAGCGAACCCGGCCTGGGGTCACGGTTCTGGTTCACGTTGCCGGGTGCATCGCGCGGTGCAGTTTCTGAAAGACATTCAAGCCTGCCTGTGTCGGTCAGTCCGGTGCCATCGTCCGCGCCGTCACGCGCGCCGGAAATGGCGATGCCCGTGGCCGCCGCTGCCCCTTCCCAGATCACGTCCGAGCAGCCCGAGCCCGAGGGTGAAACGCCGCGCACCATTCTGTGCATCGACGACAACCCGGCCAACCTCAAGCTGCTGCAATTGGTGCTCAAGCGCCTTCCGCGCGTGGTCGTCGTGGCCAGCCAGAATCCGGCGCAAGCCGTGTCCTTGGCAGCCCAGCACCGCCCGCTGCTGGCCCTGGTGGACATCCAAATGCCCGACGTGGACGGCTTCGAAGTGCTGCGGCGGCTGCGGACCTTGGCGCCCTTGGCGCAAATGCCGGTGGCCGCCCTTTCGGCCAATGCGATGGCCGAGGACATCCGGGCCGGCCTGGCAGCGGGCTTCGAAAGCTACTTCACCAAGCCCTTCGATGTGGACGAATTGCTGGCGTGGGTGGACGAGGCCCTTCGGCGTGCCGAGGCCCAAAGGCGCGGACGGCCCCCGTTGGTGGCTGCGACGGCCACCCGTTGAGCCGCATGGTGGCCGGGCAGACTCAGTCCACGCCCGGCAGCGCAGACCGCTGCCACACGTAGCTCACGCCCAGCCCGGCGCTGACACCGGTGGTTTGCCGCACCAGCGGGCTGGCTTCGTTGGCCGCGCCGCTGACGCTGTCCACGCGGGCGTAGGTGAAGGCATTCCAGTTGGGTGAGAGGCGCCAGCCCACGGCGCCGGCCATCCGCCAGGTGAGCAGGCCCGCCTTGGCCGAATAGGCCGGCCGCGACACGGTGGCCTGCGCCGGTGTGACGCCGTAGAAGGTTTGCGCCAAGGACCGGTCCACCACCACCGCGCTCAAGCCGGTGTTCACGAACCATTGGCCGCCCACCAACCCCTGCCATTTCAGTTCGGGCTCGAAGGCCGTGCCGCGGCGCTGCAGGCCGTCGCTGAGGTCGTGCACGCTGCGCAGGGGCAGGTCCAGGCGCCAGCGGGACCCGTCGGGCGCGCGATGCAGGGTCCAGCGCAGCCGCGGCCCCAGTTCCACCAGGGTTCCCAGGTCTGGCATGCCGCGGCGCGCATCCAGGCTTCGGGAACTGGACCCCAGCGCGGCTGAAGCCCCGATGTCGAGTTCGAACGCATCGGACTGCAAGGCCCTCAAGCCGGCCGTACCGCGGTCGGCCCGCAACACTTCACCCCGGTACACGATGTAGGGCAACAGCAGGGCGCGCTGCACCTGCTGGTTGGCGCCAGGATAGGCCTGCTGGGACACCAACAGGCCCAGGGCACCAGCTTCCCAGCGGGGCAGCGTGGGCGCTGCTGGGGCCCCGGCGCCGGCCGTCTGCGCCACCGCCAGAGCGCTGGCCGAGAGCAGCAAGCCGCCAGTGAGCGCACGGCGCAACAGGTTCATGGAAGGCGCCGCAGAGATGGACGGAAAGCGGCCGAAGGGCGCCAGCCCAGGGTTGTGCAGTGGATTCATGGCGTCATTGTGGGGCTGTTTGCCCTGCGTGGGAACCGGGCGTTGGTCATTGCCGCCACCGTCACGAATCTGTCACGGATCCGCGGCATATTTCGACATTGATCGAATCATCGAATGGAGCCATCACATGCGCGTGGGTATCAATGGAATGGGACGAATTGGGCGGCTGGCGCTGCGCGCGGCCTTGGGCGCCGCTGAGCGGCCGGGCGACGACCCGCGCGGCCACCACCGCCTGGAGGTGGTGCACCTCAACGAGATCAAGGGCGGCGCCGCTGCCACCGCCCATCTGCTGACCTTCGATTCCGTTCAGGGACGTTGGCGGGAGACGATTGAAGCCCACGGCGAAGACCGCATCCGCATTGGCCAGCGCCAACTGGGCTTCAGCGCACACGCCACGGCGGCCGAGATTCCCTGGGGCGATATAGGCGTGGATGTGGTGCTGGAGTGCACGGGCAAGTTCCTCACGCCCGAGACCCTGCAGGGCCACCTGGACCGCGGCGCCAAGCGGGTGATCGTGGCCGCGCCAGTGAAGACGGGCGGCGTGCTGAACATCGTGGTCGGCGTGAATGAGCACCTCTATGACCCGGCGCAACACCGCATCGTCACCGCCGCGTCCTGCACCACCAACTGCCTGGCCCCGGTGGTAAAGGTGGTGCATGAGGCCATCGGCATCCGCCATGGGCAGATCACCACCATCCACGACCCGACCAACACGAACGTGGTGGTCGATGCGCCGCACAAGGACCTGCGCCGCGCACGCAGCGCCATGATGAGCCTGGCGCCCACCACCACGGGCAGCGCCACCGCCATTGCGCTCATCTACCCCGAGCTCAAGGGCAAGCTCAATGGGCACGCGGTGCGTGCACCGGTGTTGAACGCCTCGCTCACCGACTGCGTGTTCGAACTGCAGCGCGCCACCACCGCCGAGGAGGTCAATGCCTTGTTCGCAGCCGCCGCCTCTGCTGGGCCGCTGGCCGGCATCCTGGGCTACGAAGAGCGCCCACTGGTGAGCGCCGATTACGCGCGCGACACGCGCAGCTCCATCGTCGATGCCCCGTCCACCATGGTCACCGACGGCACGCTGCTCAAGGTGTATGCGTGGTACGACAACGAAATGGGCTATGCCTGCCGCATGGTGGATCTGGCCTGCCACCTCCAGGCTGCGGGTCTCTGAGTTGATCTGACCGAACCTCATGCAAGCCGCTGTCCGCCATTACGCCATCGTCACCGCCGCCTACTGGGGCTTCACCCTCAGCGATGGCGCGCTGCGCATGCTGGTGCTGCTGCACTTCTACCAGCTCGGCTACTCGCCCTTCACGCTCGCGTTCCTGTTCCTGCTGTATGAGGCAGCGGGCATCGTGGCCAACCTGCTGGGCGGCTGGCTGGCCACAAGGCATGGCATCACCCGCATGCTGATGGTGGGGCTGGCCGCGCAAATCACCGGCTTTGTGTTGCTTTCGCTGTTGGACCCCACCTGGACGGCCGCGGCATCGGTGGCCTGGGTGGTGGCCGCACAGGGCATTTGCGGCGTGGCCAAGGACCTCACCAAAACCGCCAGCAAGTCCGCCATCAAGGTGACGTCTGCGCAGCTCAAGGAAGAGGGCGCTGCCGGCAACGCGAACCCGCGCCTTTTCAAGTGGGTGGCCTGGTTCACCGGCAGCAAGAATGCCATGAAGGGCGTGGGCTTCTTTTTGGGGGGTCTGCTGCTGCAGGGGCTCGGCTTCGCTCAGGCCCTGTGGCTGATGGCGGGCCTGTTGGCCCTGGTGTGGGTGGGCGTGGCCACCGCCTTGCCGCGCTTGATGGGCAAGGCCAAGGCCTCGTCGTCTGCACGTGAACTGTTCGCGAAGAACCCCGGCATCAACGCCTTGGCCGCAGCCCGCGTGGTGCTGTTCGGCGCGCGCGACGTGTGGTTTGTCGTGGGTGTGCCCGTGTTCCTGTATTCGCAGGGCTGGACCTTCACCATGGTCGGCACCTTCCTGGCGGCCTGGACGATCGGCTACGGCGCAGTGCAGGCGCTGGCGCCGAACATCGTGCGGCGCAGCGCGGATGGCTTGAGCAGCGAAGTGCCCGCGGCACGGCTGTGGTCCGGCGTGCTGGCCGTGGTGCCGGCGGCACTGGCCGTAGCGGTGATGCAAGCGGTTCCCCATGTGGAATGGGTGGTGGTGGCCGGCCTGGGCTTGTTCGGCTTCGCGTTTGCGGTGAACTCGTCGGTGCATTCCTATCTGGTGCTGGCGTATGCAGGGTCCGAGAAGGCTGCAGAAGACGTGGGCTTCTACTACGCCGCCAATGCCGCAGGCCGTTTCATGGGAACGCTGCTGTCGGGGTTGCTGGTGCAATGGGCGGGCTTGGCTGCAGCGCTGTGGGGTTCGGCGCTCATGCTGTTGCTGTGCTGGCTGATCACGTGGCGGCTGCCTTTGCATCGGGACGCCGCATGAACACATCCTCTTCTGCGCCTTCTTCCGATGGCGTGGTCGCCGCAGACCCGATGCAGGAGGCGCGGGCCCTGGCGGCGCTGGCCGCACTGGCGCAGGACACGCGGCTTCGCCTGTTCCGAACCCTGGTGGGCGCCGGCCCAGCGGGCATGACGCCCAGCGAATTGATGCCCATGGTGGGTGGCGCCGCGGCCACGCTGTCTTTTCACTTGAAGGAACTCAGCCGCGCAGGGTTGGTGGTGGGCAAGCGCGAGGGCCGCTTCATTCGCTACAGCGCCGACATCATGCGCATGAATCAATTGATGGACTACCTCACGGCGCATTGCTGCCAGGGTGAGCCCTGCGGCGATGGGCGGCCGATGATGGCCTGCGAAGCGGTCTTTGTGAAGCGTTGACCTTCATCGGCTTGTCATACGTGACATGCAGGATGACTGGCAGTCATCAACCGCAGTCTCGGAGCAACCGTGAAGCAAGACACATCTGTCCAAACCACCAACACCTACGACGACAACGAAGTCGTCAATCACTCCAGCAACGGCCATTTCGACGAGGTGCTGTCGGCCCGCCTGACGCGCCGCCAGACCGTATTCGGCGGCATCAGCGCCACCACCGCTGCCCTGCTGGGCACTGCTGGCCTGGCTGCCTGCGGTGGCGGCGACGACGGCCCGGCCGCTCCGGTGGCCACCACGCCCGAGGTCAAGCCCTTGGCCCTGGGCTTTGCCGCTGTGGCCAAGAACAAGCTGGACGTGGTGACCGTGCCCGAGGGATACCAGGTCAGCGTTCTGCACTCCCTGGGTGACCCGCTGCACTTCGGCGACGAGAGCTGGAAGAACGACGGCTCCGAGTCGCCCGATTCCTACCAGCGCCGCGTGGGTGATGGCCACGACGGCATGTGGTATTTCGGCCTGGGCGAAGACGGCAAGTTCGCGCCCACCCGTTCAGACCGTGGCCTGCTGGCCGTGAACCACGAGTACGTGGTGGCGCCCTATGGCCTGCACCCCAGCGGCCAAACGCCTGGCACCACCCGTGTGGCCAGCGAAGTGGAAAAGGAAATCTACGCCCACGGCGTGTCCATCTGCGAAGTCAAGCGCGGCACCACCGGCGCGGACATGAGCATGATCCGCGGCTCTCGCTTCAACCGCCGCATCACGTCAGCCACGCCCATGACCATCACCGGTCCGGCCCGCGGCAGCGACCTGATGAAGACCAAGTATTCGCCCACGGGCACCATGACCCGCGGCACCAACAACAACTGCGCCAACGGCTACACCCCCTGGGGCACCTACCTCACCTGCGAGGAGAACTTCCTCAACGTGATTGCCCGCGCCGCCGGTGATGACGCCAAGCGCAGCGCCAGCGAAGTGAAGGCCCTGGGCCGCTATGGCTTGCCGCAGGGCCGCAACGCCCCCTACCGCTGGGACACCGCCGGCACCGACGACTTGTTCACCCGCTGGAACTCGGCCGTGACCGGCGCATCGGCTGCCGAGGACTACCGCAACATCATCAACACCTTCGGTTGGACCGTTGAGATCGACCCCTTCGACCCCGAATCCGTGCCGGCCAAGCGCACGGCCATGGGCCGCTTCAACCACGAAGGTGCATGGCCTGCACCTGCCGTGGCTGGTCAGCCCATCATCATCTATTCGGGTGACGACGCACGAAACGAGTACATCTACAAGTTCGTCTCCAAGGCCTTGTGGGACCCGAAGGATGTGGGCGGTGGCATGGCCGCTGGCGCCAAGTACCTGGACGAAGGCACGCTCTATGTGGCCAAGTTCAACGCCGACGGCACGGGTGAATGGCTGGAACTGACCCAGGGCAAGAACGGCCTGGACGCCAGCAACACCACCTACCCGTTCGCATCGCAAGCCGACGTGGTGACCTTCGCCCGCCTGGCTGCGGATGCCCGCGGCGCAACGAAGATGGACCGGCCCGAGTGGGGTGGGGTGAACCCGCTGAACATGGAGGCCTACATGACGCTGACCAACAACAGCAACCGTGTGGCCCTGAGCGCAACGCCCACGGGCAGCCAGCTCAAGCCCGATGCCGCCAACCCGCGCTTCTACGAAGACGCCTTCACGAACCCGGATGGCACCAGCCGCACCAACCGCGGCAACGTCAACGGCCACATCGTGCGTTGGAAGGAAGGCGCCACCGCTTCCTCCTTCACCTGGGATATCTACCTCTTCGGCGCAGAAGCATCGGCGGCGGCGGACGTGAACCTCTCGGGCCTGACCGCCGTCAACGACTTCTCCAGCCCTGACGGGCTGGCTTTCGACCAACGCGGCCTGCTGTGGATCCAGACCGACGACGGCGCGTTCACCGACGTCACCAACTGCATGTTGCTGGCAGCGGTTCCGGGCAAGGTGGGCGACGGTACGACCGTGAAGGCTGTGGGTGGCACGGACACGCGTCGCGGCGCCCTGGCCACGGCCGACAATCTGCGCCGTTTCCTGGTCGGCCCGAAGGACTGCGAGATCACCGGCCTGGCCCACACGCCGGACCACCAGACGCTGTTCATCAACGTGCAGCATCCCGGTGAGGAAGGCCCGCTGACCAGCATGAGCAGCAACTGGCCCGCCAGCCAGAACGGTGCCGCAGCCGGTCGCCGTCCCCGCTCTTCCACGGTGGTGGTCACCCGCAAGGGTGGTGGTCAGGTCGGCACGGCCTAAGCTGGCAAATCCGCTCTGAGCAAGGGCACCGGCCGAGCAATCGGCAGGTGCCCTTTTTCATGGGGCTTTGAAAATCCAGCGCAGGCCCACACTCGTGAATCGACCCGTCAGCACTCCTTCATGCTGACGACCTGACGTGGCATCCACCTGCAGGCGATTGGGCACGATCCACCAACGAACCCCAGCCTGGGCTTGCCACTGCTGAGGTGATGTGCTGTAGCGCTCGGCAATCAACCATGCCGATTCGGTGAACTGCTGCTCCAGGCCCACACCGAAGGTGCGATCGACACCGGAACGTTCAGGTCGCGCGCTGGCGCCAACGTTCAGGTGCAGCAACGTGCCCTCCCCTGCGCTCATCCAACTCACCGGCATGTTCACATAGGGCAAGCCGCGATCTCGGTCGAACACCGCGCCCACGCTGAAGGCCAGGCCCACACCACCAGGCTGCAGTTCCTTCAGCAGCTTCTTGGCCTGGGTCAGGCCCGTGGACGCGCCGGTTGCCTGGGATTCTCGAATGCGTTGACCACCGAGCGCCAATTCCAGCGTGCCCCCCACATTGCAGGCCGGTAAGGCCCACAACTCACGAGATAGGGTCTGGCCCACCGTCCAGGACTCCACCTGACAGTGCTCGGGCTCCACCACGCGCGCGTCGTCGGTGAGCAGGGGCCGTGCAGCCCACACCGGTTCTGTCGCCATGCAGATCGCGAAGGCAAGCGCACACCGGCGTGGCGATGAGGTGGCGAGTGGGCAGGCAGGATTCGGGTTCATGGGACGAAGGTAAGCCTGCGTTGTGGCGGATTGATGAAAACGCGACGTCATCAAGTCGTCACATTTCCCCCTCAGCATCGCCCGATTGTTGACCTTCCTGCCCGCGCGCACAACGCACGGGTTCACCCTGCCCTGTGCCCGCTGAACAACCGACGCCTGAAATCCACTGGACTGACCACTATGGATCAGACCCGCACGGCCTGATCTGCGGATTCGAGTTCCGCCCGGGCCAAGCTGCGCGGTCGATCGACCTGGAAGCGTGCCTGTCCTGGCTTGGCGGCCGGCGCGAAGCCGATGAGAACGGCGATGGCCGGTTTCTGTGGCTGCACTTCAATCTCAGCGACGCCGGTGTGCGCCAGACGCTCACAGACCGCCTGAACGCCACGCCAGAGTTTCTGGACGCGCTGGATCAGGGCTCACGCTCCACCCGCATTGAACATGCGGCTTCTTCGCTTGTGGCCGTGGTCAACGACGTTACCTATGAGTTTGCGTTCGACCCCTCCGAGATCGCCACTCTGTGGATGCAGGTCCAGCCTCATCTGCTGATCACTGCCCGTACCCACCCGCTTCGCGCGGTGGACCGCCTTCGGCAATCGGTGCGCGAAGGTCAGACCTTCAGTTCGACCGTAGCCATGCTGGCTGAGTTGATGCAGGACCAAGGGCGTGTCCTCGAACACATCGTGCGCGAGGCGACCGACCGGGTGGATGCCATCGAGGATGGCCTGCTCAGCGGTCGCCTGGCGCACCGGCGCTCCGACCTCAGCCGTCTGCGCCGTGTACTGGTTCGCCTGGAGCGGCTGCTCGCACCGGAGCCCGGTGCCCTCTTCCGGCTGATGCGTCACCCGCCACGCTGGGTGAGCACCGAAGACCTGGAGGAGCTTCGACAAACGTCGGACGAAATGGCCATGGTGATGAGTGACCTCAGCGGACTGAAGGAACGCATCAAGCTGCTGCAGGAGGAGATTGCGGCGCAGGCCAGCGAGCAAAGCAACCGCAGCCTCTTCGCGCTGACGGCCATGACGGTGCTGGCCCTGCCCATCAACTTGATGGCGGGCCTGATGGGCATGAACGTGGGCGGCATTCCCTTCGCGGAAGACCCGCGGGGCTTTTGGTTCGTGGCCGGCGGGGTGCTCAGCGCAACGGGTGCAGCGGCACTCTGGTTCTTCAGCCGCCGGCGCTGAACCAGGACACCCACAGGGCCTGACCGAAGGTGGCCAGGCCCCAGGGCAAGGCCACCGTGTAGACCAAGGTGAGCGCTGAGAGCATCCACGCGGCCACCACGGCCAGGCCGTCCTCCAGCGCATGGCCCAGGCCCAGCACCACCAGCGCAACCGTACCGAACACGTTACCCAAGGGAATCGGCAGAAAGATCACCACGCCCATGGCGGCCACCGGCAGCGCTGCCCAAGCCCATCCCCGGTCCCCCACCCATTGCAGCCCCCGGCGCCGAAGGTGCAATGAAGCGGCGTCGTGCATCCAGGCGAGCAAGCGAAGCAACCTTGCCGCATGCGGCGCCGACAGGCGCATTCCGGCCAAGCGCGCGGGAAGGTTCAGACAGCGTTGCCCTCGCCAAATGGCATGCGCCATCAGCACCAGGGCGCCGCCGGTGAGATTGCCCACCCCGGGAACCGGCAACACGCTGGGCAGCGCGGTGAGCACCAGCAACAAGCCTGGAATCACCGAGCCCGCCTGAGCGGTCAACCAGCCGAGGGTCACCTCGCCCTGAAGGCGTTCGGCTTGGCCACGGAGAAAGTCGCTCAGACTTGTGCTCATGGCCATGAGTTTGCGGGATGAGTGTGACGGGTTGATGTTCACACGGGATCGCTTGAATGCCTGAAGTGCCATGGAGGCGCTTGTCATCAAGTGGTCACAAAGCGCGCGCAGGATCCAGAGCTTCATTCGATTTGGCGGATCTGCCGCTGGCGCCCCACATGAGTCCCGACCGTCCCCTGACCACGACTGAACGAGATGAACTCATCGCGCGCCTGGAGCAGGACCTGCTGGACGGCTACGACGAAGAATTCGAGCTCGAGATCGAAGATGAGGACCACCCGAACACCCCAGAAGGCCGCCACAAGGACGGAGCCCTGGCAAGAGGCAGCTATTTCCGTGAACTCTTTCGCCTCCAGCGCGAACTGGTGAAACTGCAGGACTGGGTGGTGCAGGAGCGCCGCAAGGTGGTGATCCTCTTCGAGGGGCGAGACTCCGCCGGCAAGGGTGGCGTGATCAAGCGCATCACGCAGCGCCTGAACCCGCGCGTGGCCCGCGTGGTGGCGCTGCCCGCCCCCAACGACCGAGAGCGCACCCAGTGGTACTTCCAGCGCTATGTACCGCACCTTCCGGCGGCCGGCGAAATCGTGCTCTTCGACCGCAGTTGGTACAACCGCGCCGGGGTGGAGTCGGTGATGGGCTTTTGCACGCCCGATGAGGTCGAGGAATTCTTCCGCTCCGTGCCCGAATTCGAGCGCATGCTGGTGCGCTCGGGCATCCAACTCATCAAGTACTGGTTCTCCATCACCGACGACGAGCAGCATCTGCGCTTTCTGTCGCGCATCCACGACCCGCTCAAGCAGTGGAAGCTCTCGCCCATGGACCTGGAAAGCCGGCGCCGCTGGGAAGACTACACCCGGGCCAAAGAGGTCATGCTGGAGCGCACCCACATCGCTGAAGCACCGTGGTGGGTGGTGCCGGCAGTGGACAAGAAGCGGGCCCGCCTGAATTGCATTGCCCATCTGCTGGATCACTTTCCCTATCAGGAGATTCCCCGGCCGGAAGTGGTCCTGCCCGAGCGCGTTCGGCACGAAGACTACTTGCGGCACCCCGTACCCGACGACATGCTGGTACCGGCGCGGTACTGATGCCGCCCTTCCCCCTATTCACAGTGGCTGCTTTCTTTCGTCACGAAACCGTCACAAGCGGTCTTTAACCTTTCGGTTTCCTCAACCCTCTGGAGCTTCTCAATGAAAATCACGAGTCTTGCGACCCTGTTGGCCCTGGCCAGCTTCACCGCGCTGCCGGTGGCCGCACAGGACGTCACGGGCGCGGGTGCCTCTTTCCCTGCCCCGGTCTACGCCAAGTGGGCCGACGCCTACAACAAGGCCACGGGTGCCAAGGTGAACTACCAATCGGTGGGCTCTGGTGCCGGCATCCGCCAGATCAAGGGCAAGACGGTGGACTTCGGCGCCTCCGACGCGCCGCTGAAGGACGACGAGCTGGCCAAGGACGGCCTGATGCAATTCCCCACCGTGATCGGTGGTGTGGTGCCGGTGGTCAACATCGCAGGCATCAAGCCGGGCGAAATCAAGATGACCGGCCAGCTCCTGGGCGACATCTATCTGGGCAAGATCACCAAGTGGAACGATGCGGCCATCGCCTCGCTGAACCCGGGTGTGAAGCTGCCGGACGCCGCCATCTCCGTGGTGCGCCGCGCCGACGGCTCGGGCACCAGCTTCCTGTTCACCAACTATCTCTCCAAGGTCAACACCGAGTGGAAAGAAAAGGTGGGTGAAGGCACGGCCGTGAACTGGCCCACCGGTGCGGGTGGCAAGGGCAACGAAGGCGTGTCCGCCTTCGTGCAGCGCCTGCCCAACTCGATCGGCTACGTGGAATACGCCTACGCCAAGCAAAACAAGATGAGCCACGTGATGCTGCGCAACAAGGACGGCGTGTTCGTGGGCCCGGACGACCTGAACTTCAAGGCCGCTGCGGCCGGTGCCGAGTGGAATAAGTCGTTCTACCAGATCCTCACCGAGCAGCCCGGCAAGGATTCCTGGCCCATCACCGGTGCCACCTTCATCCTGATGCACACCACGCAGGACAAGCCTGGCCAAGCCACTTCCGCCTTGAAGTTCTTTGACTGGGCCTACCGCAATGGTGACGCCATGGCCACCGAACTGGAGTATGTGGTGCTGCCCGACGCGGTGAAGAACCTGGTGCGCAACTCCTGGGCCAACATCAAGGACAGCTCGGGCAAGCCCGTGCCGACTCGCTGATCATTTGGGTTTGACGTGAATCGGGGGTGGCCTGTCTCAGGTCATCCCCAACTGTTTGAGTAGCTGCTGATGAACACCACCACTGTCAACCCTGGGGAGTCGTCCATGACCGACGCCCT
>JAIYCN010000172.1 GCA_027487995.1 Rubrivivax sp.
ACGTGAGTGAACTGATCCACCACGACCAGGGTCGGCAGCGACTGCGCTCACTGTTATTGGCCGGCGCGGCCACCCCACCGGCGAAGCCTGTCGATCAAACTTACTTTGACGGATTGAGGGCTCGCGTTAATGAGGGCAACAAGGCCAAGACGCGTTGAACATACTGAGCTGCGAAGTTGGCTGGTGACTGGGTGTCCGTGCCTGGTGTTCCACGTGGACACCGAAAACTGCATCGATGTGTGGGTTGTGCTGCATGACCGGCAGGACTTTCCGGAGTGGATGCGCGAAACTTGAGGTGACATGGTCTGCCCTTTCTGCACCCTTCCCTCCGAGCGTGTGCTCGTGAGCAACTCACTGGCCATCGTGATCCGAGACGCCTTCCCTATTAGCCCAGGTCACACCCTTGTCATTCCCAGGCGACACGTGGGCAGCTTCTTCGACATCACAGCCGAAGAGCGTACGGCCATGCTGGCCTTGGTCGATGAAGCACGGTCAGGCCTTGAGATGGAATTCCGTCCGCAGGGCTACAACATCGGCATCAACGACGGCGCCGTTGCGGGGCAGACCGTGCCACATCTCCACATCCACCTGATCCCGCGCTACACCGGCGACGTCCCTGATCCGCGCGGCGGCATCCGGTGGGTGTTGGCGTCCAAGGCCAAGTACTGGGCCTGAACCCCGGGGCCTGAAGCATGCCACCCCATCGGCCTGAAAAGCTGATCCGGGACCGAATCCCGGCCCTGGCCCGATCGCAGGGCCGAGCGCTGCAGGTGAGGACGGCGGACTCGGCGGAGATGGCACGGCTGCTCGGCTTGAAGCTCGTGGAGGAAACCCACGAGGTCCTTCAAGCCGTCGCCTCCGAGCACCGGGAGGCGGTTCTAGATGAATTGGCCGATCTTCAAACGGTGATCGAGACGATCGGGTCCCGTTTCGGACTTTCCCCGGAAGTTGTGCAGGAACGCGCTCGGGCCAAGCGCGCCGAGCGCGGTGGGTTTGAGCAGGGACTCGTTCTAGCCTTGCCGCCTCCAACCTCCAGGCGCTTGCACACAGGTGGCAGCACCAGCCTCTTGGACGCACTCAAGCGTGAGTTCGAGGCCTGTCGCCGGGCCCGCATCGCCGTGGCCTTCGTGATGGACAGCGGACTGGACTTGCTCGAAGGTGCGGCACTCGCCGCCCTTCTTCGGGGAGCTGAGATCCAGTTTCTGACCACCGACTATTTGGGCGTCACTGAACCCACCGCCCTGCAGCGACTGCTGAAGTGGCACGGGCATCTGCAGGCCCGCGTCTTCAGCCATCCCCGGCGCAGCTTCCATCCGAAGGCGTATTTATTCGAGCGTACGGATGGCAGCGGCCGCGCCTTCATCGGCTCGGCCAACCTCAGCCGCATGGGGCTGACCGAGGGTGTGGAGTGGACCTGGACGGTAATGGATGTGGACGCCGGCCATCCCATGCACGAGCTGACCACGCGGTTCGAAGAACTGTTCGTGGCGCCCGACACCGCTGAATTGAGTCCTCAGTGGATTGATTCCTACCTGGAGCGGCGCGTGATTCCGCAGGCGGAGACAGCACTGCAGGTCAGGGATCCGCTAAGCGCCAAGCCTTGGGAAAGCGAGAGCCCCGTCGAGCCCCGACCGGTTCAGCAGTTGGCACTCGATGAGTTGCACAAGCTGCGACTGGATGGCCAAACCAAGGCCCTGGTAGTGGCCGCCACCGGTTTGGGGAAAACCTACCTTGCTGCGTTCGACGCCCGAGGTTTTGATCGCGTGCTGTTCGTGGCCCATCGGCAGGAGTTGCTCACGCAGGCGCAAGCCGCCTTTGCCAAGGTTCATCCCGGCAAGTCCTGTGGGTTGGCGGCGGGTGGTCAATTGGAGTTGGACCGCGATCTGGTCTTTGCGTCGATTCAGACCCTCACCCAACCCTCGACGCTGAGTCGACCCGAACTGGACGCTTTCGACTATGTGGTGATCGACGAGTTTCACCACGCGGCGGCTGACAGCTACCGGAAACTGCTTGAGCGGCTTCAGCCGAAGTTTCTCCTGGGGCTGACGGCCACACCGTTTCGAGGCGACAACCGCGACCTTCTGGAACTGTGCGGCGGCAACCTCGCCTATCAGGTCGGGCTGTTCGAGGCGATCACATTCGGTTGGCTGACACCGTTTCGGTACCACGGCGTGGCCGATGTGGTGGACTACACGCCTGATCTTTTGAATGCCCAACGCACGGGATACGACAGCGCAAAGCTGACGTTGACGTTCAACACGGTGGAGCGCTCCGCCTTGGCGATTCGGCACTATCGAACGCACGCCGGCGTGGCCACACTGGGTTTTTGCGTGTCGATCGAGCACGCCGAGTTCATGGCGGCCCGCTTCAACGAAGCCGGCATCGCCAGTGCAGCGGTTCACTCCGGGCCCGCGTCCCTGAATCGATCCACTGCCATTGCACAGCTCAGCTCGGGTGGGCTCAAGGTGTTGTTCACCGTGGATTTGTTCAACGAGGGCGTGGACATTCCCTGCGTCGATGTCGTCATGTTCCTCAGGCCGACCGAATCGGTGACGATCTTTTTGCAGCAACTCGGACGGGGCTTGCGACTTCATCCCAACAAGTCGCACCTCACCGTCCTGGACTTCATCGGCAACTACCGCAACGCGCATTACAAGTTGCCGCTGCTGGTGGGGCTGGAGCCTACCCAGGACGCTGACCCGACGAAGGCGCTGGCCGCGTTGACGGCATGGCAGACACAAGGCCGGCGCCCCGACACAGTACCTGCAGGCGTGGAGATTCATCTCGAGCCGGTGGCCCTGAGTACCCTGAGGGCTTCATTCGCACAGGCTTCGCCACTGCGGGACTTGATCGTGCAGGAGCTGAAGGAGCTGGCCCTTTCGCAGGGCCGGGTGCCGACCCTGCAGGAGTGGCAGCGGTGGAGTCGATACAGCCTGCGCACGGCGCGCCAGGCCTTGAGGGTTCCGCGATGGTCTGGTGTTCTGCGAGAAGCCGATCAGCTCAGCGAAACGGAGGTCGCCCTCGACGAGGTGGTGGGTAGCTTTCTGCAGGAAGTTGAAACCACCAGCATGACCAAGTCATTCAAGATGGTCGTCCTGCTGGCGTTTTGTGGGCCTCAATCTCCGGTGTTCCGCCGATCGGTCCACATTGCCGAGCTTGTCGCCACCTTCAGGGCGTACTTTTCTGCAGAGCGCCATCGAGGGGATGTGGTTCGTACCGACGTTGAGGATGTGCAGGCCTGCTCCCATGAGACGTGGGCTCGATACTTGAAGAGGAACCCCATTCAGGCTTGGTGCGGTGGGAATACTGACACCACTTCGCCATGGTTCCAGTGGAACGAATCCAACCAGGTCCTGCATTACGTCGGTCCCTACCCATCAGAAGCGGCCCTGCAGCACACCATGAGCATGGCCGTGTGGGATCGAGCGCAAGCTCGGCTTGATGGCTACTGGGACCGACCCGGCCCGCACAGCGGGCTCTACAAGGTGATTCCGGCCGGCAGTGGCGGCAAGGTTTGCATCATGTTCGGTGATGGACGCGGCAACCTGCCCGAGGGGTGGCATCTCGCCGAGATCAATGGGCGCCGGCTTTACGGCAAGTTTGTGAAGGTGGCTCTGAATGTGTTGAAAGAGCGCCCGAATGACTCAGCAGAATGGCCGAACATCCTCACAGAGGAATTGCAGAAACTGCTCGGGGCCTCAATCCCGCAGGGGTCTCGAGTGCGATTGGTCAAGGATGTTGGGGCTGCGGTCTGGAGGATTTTGGCGGCCTAAGTTCTGTCGGTAGCCCCAGACCGCAAAGGCCCGTCAAATCACCTGTCTGTACCAATTTTTCCCATCCCATTGCAGCAGCGCGGTGCGCAGCCCTCCGGTCTGTGCGTGCGCGTGAAGGTCGTATCCCGACTCGTAGATGAGCCGTCGATCCCAATGATCCGTCACGAGGATGGCCGTGCGGTTGAACAGCGCCGCAGGGCCGGTGCCGCAGTGAATGAGGTGCTGCCGCAACAGACGCAGCACCATGGCCAAGCCCGTAGGTGGACGACTTCCGCGAGCGATGGCGAGCACCACAGGGCAGCAGAACGAGGGAACGCCTCTCGGCGGCGGGATGATGTTGATGCTCGTTCCCGAACCACCACCAGAGCTTTGGTGGCCGCCTGATCCACTGCCCTGCCCTGCCGACCGAGGTGGCGCAAGCCTCCGTACTGAGGTGCGATGGGGTTGTCCCTCGTCGTCATCCACCTCAAGACCGCCGTCGCCCCACAACTCGCCAGGACCGAGATCGCGCGACAACACCTGCTGCGGCTCGGCCATCACATCAAAGCCGCGCTCGGCCACAGCCGTGGCGATACGCAGGATCAAGGCCCGCACATCCGGGCTCATGTCGCTGAAAGGGTCGCCAAACATCTCGCTCAATCGATCCATCACCTTGTCCTCACTGATCAGGGGTTCTCGTTCAATTCCACGGCCACACCGAACGGAAACTTCTCTTCAGCCGCATGCCCCGGCGTGAGCAGCCAGATCACGGGTGCCACCGGTGCCTGCGCAGGAAAGTTCCCATACCCGTCCGTTGCAAAGAGCACCAACGCCCCCTCGGCCTGCTGACCGACCCAGGCAAAGAGGGGACGAAAGTCCGTCCCCCCGCGCCCGTGCAGCGTGAAGTTCTTAGGGATCTCGTACCCGTCCATGGCGTCAAATTCCTGCACATGACGGACCGCCGTATCGCACTGCACCACGCTCAACCGACACGGAAAAACCTCTCGGAAGGCGCGCAACTCAGCGGCGATCGCCCCGAGCACCTCGATAGACATGGAGCCTGAGGTGTCGATGGCAAACACGACATGCCCCGGCACCTGCATGCCCGGCGAGGGCATGAATAGCCCGCGGTGGAGGTGCCGTTTGCTGAAGGGGAAGGAACACCAGTCGCCCTTGATGCGGTCGCTGAGCCATGCGCGAAGCAGCGCGCGCCAATCGACGCGGCGGCGTTCGTCGGCCTGGCACTCCTGCCGGAACAAGGCGCCCTCGTCGCCCTGAAGCCGGGCCAAGGCATCGGCCCGCAGTTCCCGTCGCAGTTCTTCCAGACGCTCACGGTCGGGCGCATCGGGGCTGCGCAGGGGGCGAACGCGCGGGTCATCGGGGTCGAGCAGGTCGTCGCCGGCTTCGGGAATTCGGTCGCGCTGCAGATCGTCTTCGCCCTGGCCATCGCTTGCGGATTCAGGGGGCTGAGGACGAACCCGCATCGGCCCGGGCAGTCGCAATTCGGGTCGGCCGCCTTGGCCGCTGCCCGCTCCGTTGCTCTTCCCATCGCCCGTCCCATCACCAGATTGCGGCATGCCATGCTTCTTGAGGTGCGCTTCGAGTTCCTTGTAGATCTGCTCGGCCGTCTTGCCCTCGGCGTCTTCGCTGACCAGTCCGCCCTTGGGCAGCTTGAAGCCGCGCTGCACCAGCAGCAGGTTGATCGCGTAGTCACAGGCCACGTTCCACACCCAGGCGTGGCGGCGGCCGCGCCGGTCAGCGTGGGTGAAGAGGACGTGCAGCACCTCGTGCGCCAAGAGGCCGCGCAGTTCGCCGTCGCGCAGCGTGTGGATCCACCGGGGGTTGTAGAAGATGTGATACCCGTCGGTGGCGGCGGTGGGGCACCAACTGGCGCCATCCACCTCGCGCAG
>JAIYCN010000107.1 GCA_027487995.1 Rubrivivax sp.
ACGCAGAACAAGTGGAGGATTGACGACGTGCTCGGCGTGTGGCCCCTGCACGGCCTGTGCGGTGCCTGGGGCGGCATTGCCTGCGGCATCTTCGGCCAGGAGGCCTTGGGCGGCCTGGGTGGCGTGAGCCTGACCTCACAGTTGATCGGCACCGTGGCCGGCGTGGCCTGGGCGCTCGTGGGTGGCCTGGTGGTGTATGGCATCCTGCGACAAGTGATGGGCCTGCGACTGAGCGCCGAAGAGGAGTTCAACGGCGCGGACCTGTCCATCCATCGCATCGGCGCCACGCCGGAACGGGAGACCACCTGGTGAGTTCGACAGCCGTCGTCTGGGGCATTCCCAACTGCGACACCGTGAAGAAGATGCGCGCCGCCTTGGCGGAGGCCGGCTGGACCGTGGACTTCCGTGATTTCAAGAAACTGGGCGTGCCCTCTGAGCGGCTGGCAGCCTGGATGGCGGCGGTGGGTTGGGAGCGCCTGTTGAACCGCCAGGGCACCACCTGGAAGAAGCTCTCGCCGGCCGAGCAGGCTGCGGTGGTGGACGCGGCCAGTGCGGCGGTGTTGATGCAGGCACAGGCCAGTGTGGTCAAGCGGCCGGTGATCGAGTGGCCGGATGGCCGCATCACAGTGGGCACGGTGCCGGTGAGCCGCGTGGACTGAGCGTGGGTGGCTGATAAGCTGTCGCGATGTTCACTGGAATCGTTCAGGGCGTCGCTGCGGTGGCCGCCCTCACAGACCGGCCCGGCCTGCGCACGCTGCGGGTCGGATTCCCCTCGGGCTTTCTCAAGGATGTCGAAATCGGCGCCAGCATTGCGCTGGATGGCGTGTGCCTGACCGTCACTGGTTTTGATGAAGCCGCCTCCATGGCCGAGTTCGACGTGATGCAGCAGACGCTGAGCCTGACCACGCTGGGTGGGCTGCAGCCGGGTAGGCGGATCAATGCCGAGCGAGCGGCCAAGGAAGGAGCCGAGGTGGGGGGGCATGTGCTGTCCGGGCACGTGGACTTCTGTGCCTTGGTGGCGCAAATCCGCCGGCCCGACAACAACTGCGTGCTGCGCTTCTCCGTCCCCGCGCCCTGGATGCGCTACGTGTTTGCCAAGGGCTACATCGCGGTGAACGGCGCCAGCCTGACGGTGGCCGAGGCCGGGTATGAAGAGGGCGGCAGCGGTTGGTTCGAGGTGTGGCTGATTCCCGAGACCCTGCGCATGACCACCTTCGGCGACAAGCAGGAGGGCGATGCGGTGCACATCGAGATTGAGCGCAGCACGCAAGTGATGGTGGACACGGTGAGGCGCACCGTGGACGAGCGCCTGGGGCCGCTGCTGCCGGTGCTCAAGGCCTGGGCACGCAGCCAAGGCATGAAGGACCTGGAAGGGCTCATCGAGTGAGCCATACCTTCTTCTGGCACGACTACGAGACCTTTGGCATCGACACCCGGCGCGATGCGCCGGCCCAGTTTGCCGGCATCCGCACCGACGCCGATCTGAACGAGATTGGCGACCCGGTGATGCTGTATTGCAAGCCGCCGCGCGATGCACTGCCCGATCCTCAGAGTTGCCTCATCACAGGCATCACGCCGCAACTGTGTGAGGAACGCGGTGTGCCTGAAGCGGCGTTTGCGCAGCGCGTGTTGGCCGAACTGGGCGCTGAAGCCACCATCGGTGTGGGCTACAACACCCTGTCCTTCGATGACGAGGTGACGCGGCACCTGTTCTGGCGCAACCTGATCGACCCCTACGGCCGCGAGTGGCAGAACCGCTGCAGCCGTTGGGACCTGTTCAACGTGGTGCGTTGTGCCTATGCCTTGCGGCCAGAGGGCATTGAATGGCCGATGAAGGAGGATGGGCGCCCTTCATTGAAGCTGGAGCACCTGAGTGCGGCCAACGGCTTGGCGCACGAGGCAGCGCACGACGCGCTGAGCGACGTGCGGGCCACCATCGCCCTGGCCCGCTTGCTGCGACTGCGGCAGCCCAAGCTGTTCGACTATTGCCTGAAGCTGCGCGACAAGCGCGAGGTGCAGAAGGTGATCGGCCCCATCAGCGCAGAGCGACAACCGTTTCTGCATGTGTCGGGCAAGTACGACCCGCAACGAGGCTACACCGCCGTGGTGTGGCCGCTGGCCCAGCACCCGACCAACACCAACGAGGTAATCGTGTGGGACTTGGCGGAAGACCCTCGGATGCTGCTGGGCCTGTCGGCGCAGGACATCCGAGCACGGCTGTTCACCAGGCGTGAGGACATGCCGGAAGGGGTGACGCGGCTGCCGATCAAGTCGATCCACATCAACCAGAGCCCGGTGGTGATCAGCCACTTGGGTACCTTGAGCGCTGCGCGTGCGGCGCACTGGGGCATTGATGTGCAGCGCGCGGTTGAGCATGCGGAAAACGCCCGTGCCGACCTGCCGGCGCTGGATGCGCTGCCCTGGGCCGAGGTGTTCAAGCGAGAGTTTGCCGACGACACGCCCAGTGACGCCGAGCAGACCCTGTACGGCGGTGCGTTCCTTTCGCGAGCGGATCGTGAGCAGCTGGAACGGCTGCGTCACTTGTCAGGCGCACAACTGGCCGCAGCCAATCCCGCCTTTGATGATGCACGCCTGGACGACCTTCTGCTGCGCTACCGTGCCCGGAATTGGCCCGAAACCCTCAACGAGGAAGAGCAGGCTGTGTGGTTGGCCCACTGCCGGGCGCGCTTGCATGAGGGCAAGAGCGGTCACCGCACTGTGGCGCAGGTGTTGCAGCGCATTGACGAATTGGCCGAAGAGCGCATGGAGGCCGATGACGAGGCTGCGCAGGATGTGTTGGGTGCCTTGGTGGACTGGGTGGAGGCGATCGCGCCCTGACCCTTTGTTGCGATGGCCCGCGCTTCTCCCATCCAACTGCCGCACCTGATCCGCTACGCGCTGGCGCGATCGTTGTTCAAGCCCCTTGGCTTGCGGCAGGCCGTGCAGCGGCTGGGGTTTGTGCAGGCCGACCCCATTCGCAAGCCGGCCCGCGCGCAGGATCTGATCCTGCGTCATCGGGTGAAGGACTACCGAGCCGGTGACCTGGAGCGGCGCTACCCGAAGCTGGACCTTGAAGAGGACTTCTTCATCAACCACGGCTTCATGCCGCGCGACCTGCATGCACTGATGCATCCTCGCTCGGCTTACCGGGCTTGGCCGAAGGCACAGTGGGACCGGGCCCACCGCCTGCTGCAGTTCATCGAGAGCCGTGGGGTGGTGCACCCTCGTGAAGTGGACGAAGCCATGGCAATGGGCCGCGCCGCCAACTGGTTCGGCGGGAATTCCCGTGCGAGCACGCAACTGTTGGACGGGCTGCTGTACCGCGGCCTGCTGCGCGTGGCCAAACGGGAGTCGGGCATCCGCCACTTCGAGGTACGCCCGCCGTGGCCTCCTCAGGTGGATGACGCCGCGGCCTACGACACCCTGGTGGATTTGGTGGTGGCGCATTACGCGCCGGTGCCAGCGCCCACCTTGAGCATGCTGGTGGGCCGTTTGCTCTATGGCGCGCCGCAGTGGGGGCCCCTGCGCGCGGCGGCGCTCAAGCGCGCCAAGCAGAGGCTTGCCCATGCGGTGGTCGAAGACATGGCTTGGTACTGGCCCTGTGGTGAGAACCCCGCCAGCCTGCGCCACGCGCCGCAACAGGGCGTGCGTCTGCTGGCACCCTTCGACCCGGTGGTGTGGGACCGCACCCGCTTCGAACGCTTCTGGGGCTGGGCTTACCGGTTCGAGGCCTACACCCCTGCACCCAAGCGGGTGCGCGGCTACTACGCCATGCCGCTGTTGTGGCGCGACCAGGTGGTGGGGTGGGGCAACCTGTCGGTCAGCAGCCCTGGGTCCAACGCGACTTTGGAAGTCGATTTGGGTTTCGTGAAGGGCCGCGCTCCCCGTGAATCAGGCTTCGCTGCAGCGCTGGACGAGGAACTCGATCGAATGGCGACTTTTTTGGAACTGAGTCGGCCTCAGCCCTGAATCGAGGGGGGTGTTCGGGGCATCGCTGCGGTCTGTAGTCGCTACCATGCATAAAACAGTGGAGGCGTCGATGGTGGAGTTGATCGGGAGTTTCTTGTCGGACAAGGGGTACCTGCCGCACGGCTATTGCTTCACTTGGACACCTTCGCTGCTGTGGTCCATGGTGGTGTCCGATGCGGTGATCGCGCTGTCGTACTTCTCGATTCCCGCGGTCATCGTGAGCTTTTACGCCAAGCGGCCGGATCTGCAGTACCGCGGTGTCGCTGCGCTGTTCGGACTGTTCATCATGGCCTGTGGTGTCACCCACGTACTGGCCATCTGGACGATCTGGGTGCCTCACTATGGGGCGGAGGCGATCACCAAGGTGATCACGGCGGTGGTGTCGCTGGTCACGGCTGCTGCGCTTTGGCCCCTGTTGCCCAAGGCCTTGAAGATTCCCTCGGTGCAGCAGCTGCAGCAGGCCATTGCCTCGCTGGAGGCGGAAGTGCGCAAGCGCAAGACGGCCGAAGAGCACCTGCACGACACCGAGCAGAGTTTGGCCGCCACGCTCAACAGCATCGGGGCGGGATTCATCAGAACCGACGCGCAAGGGCGGATCAGCCGAATCAACGATGCGGCCTTGGCCCTGGTGGGCTTGGAGGTGGTTCAGGCGCAGGGACTGCCGTTGCGCGAGGTGTTGCGCCAGGAGGAGGGATCTGCTGAATTCGTACCCGGGCTGTTTGACTCCATTGGGTCCTTACACGAGCAGTCCGGCGCCCACTACGTGAGCCTGAGCAGTGCTGCAGGCCGCGTGGCGTTGGTGGAGTTGAAGACCTCGCTGACCTTTGCCCCTGACGGTACGGTCAATGGCGCGACTTTGCTGCTGCGGGACATCACCGAGCAGAGGGTGGCGGAAGAGGCGCGCCGCAAGAGCGAGGCGCTGGAGGTTGAAAACCGCCAGATCCAGGAGACAAGCCGCGTCAAGAGTCTGTTTCTCGCCAATATGTCGCACGAACTGCGCACACCTCTGAACTCCATCATTGGGTTCGCTGAACTGCTGGAAACCGGTGTGGTCCCGCCCGACTCCCCGAGGTACCACCATTTCCTGGGGAACATCTCGCGCAGCGGGGCCCATCTGCTGCGCCTGATCAACGATGTGCTGGACCTCTCGAAGGTCGATGCGGGCAAGTTGTCCTTCTCACCCCAGCCTGTGCAACTTGACCGCACCGTGGACGACGTGGTGACATCCATGGGCACGGACATCGCGGCCAAGTCCTTGCGTGTGACGCAGAGTGTGGATGCGGAGATCGGTGTGGTGATGATCGATGAGGGCCGTTTCAGGCAGGTGCTCTACAACTACCTGTCCAACGCCGTGAAGTTCACGCCGGCTGGCGGTGAGATCAGCTTGCGGGCCACGATGGAAGGCCCGGATCATTTCCGTCTGGAGGTGCAGGACAGCGGCGCCGGAATCGAACCGAAGGATCTGGAGCGCCTGTTCGTGGAATTCCAGCAGCTGGACTCCAGCTTCACCCGCCAGCACCAGGGCACCGGGCTGGGTTTGGCGCTGACCCGCAAACTGGTGGAAGCGCAGGGTGGCAGCGTCGGCGTGCGCAGCACGGTGGGGCAAGGCAGTGTGTTCCATCTGGTGCTGCCGCGCCAGACGCAGGCCATCAACGTGGATTGACGATGGACACGCGCCGCATTCTGGTGATCGACGACAACGCGATGAATGTCGAGTTGGTGGAGTTTGTGTTGACGGCCGCCGGTTATGAGGTGGCCACCGCGGAGTCGGCTGAACAGGGCTTTGCGCGCATTGCGCAGCAACGCCCCGATCTGATCCTGATGGACATTCAGATGCCGGGACTTGATGGGCTGGAGATGACGCGCCGGCTGAAGGCCGATCCTGCAACTCGCGAAATCGTCATCGTGGCCTTCACCGCCTACGCCATGAAGGGGGACGAGCAGCGCATGAGAGAGGCCGGCTGCGACGGATACCTTCCCAAGCCCATCAAGGTGAAGACGCTGGCTCAGGACCTGGCCCATTGGTGGCCTGCCAAATGAAAAAAGCCGGGCGTGGAGCCCGGCTTGTGCGGGATGCCGGAGTCGGCATCCTTGCCTGAACGAGGACCTCAGACCGCCACGTCCTTGGCCACGTCCGCGTACTCTTCGATCTGGTCGAAGTTCATGTACTTGTAGATGTTGGCGGCATCCTTGTTGATGATGCCCACGGCTTCCTGATATTCAGCCAGCGTGGGAATTCGACCCAGCTTGGAGCACACCGCGGCCAACTCCGCCGAGCCCAGGAACACGTTGGTGTTCTTGCCCAGGCGATTGGGGAAGTTGCGTGTGCTGGTGGACATCACCGTGGCGCCTTCCTTCACCTGAGCCTGGTTGCCCATGCACAGGCTACAGCCGGGCATCTCGGTGCGGGCACCGGCCGTGCCGAAGGTGGCGTAGTGGCCTTCCTTGAT
>JAIYCN010000059.1 GCA_027487995.1 Rubrivivax sp.
AGACGCGCCATGTTGCCGCCGTAGCGTGCACCCAAAAAGTCGGGAATGGTGAACTGACCAAACTTGCGCAAGTAAGGCGCCAAGAACAAGGCCACCAAACAGTAACCGCCAGTCCAGCCCAATATGAAGGCCAGACCGCCGTAACCGGTCAGGTACAGCGTACCGGCCATACCGATGAAGGACGCCGCAGACATCCAGTCAGAGCCGGTGGCCATGCCGTTGTAGATGGCGGGCACGCGGCGGCCCGCCACGTAGTACTCATCCGCATCGCTGGTTCGGCTCATCACGCCGATACCGGCGTACAGCAACACCGTGGCCACCAGGAAGATGAAGCCGATGTAGTTGCGCGGCAGGCCCATCTGTTCGAGGATGGCCAGCACGATGATGAAGGCCACAAACCCCCCGGTGTACCAGCTGTACACCTTGTTGAGCTGTTGCTTGAAGGCTTTGTTGGAGCCGGCCGGGGCTGCGCCGCCGGCGTCAGGTGCAAGTCCTGCCATGGTCAATCCTCCTCTTCTTCAGCGACACCGTGCTCGATGTCGAGCTGGTTCATGCGCTTGGCGTAGTACCAGATGATCAGACAGTACACGATGAGCGCACCTTGCGCCCCCATGTAGAAGCTGAATGGCCAGCCGAAGAAATTGATGGTCGCCAGATCCCTGGCGAAAAACGCGACGACGTACGTCACTACAAACCAGATGAACAACAGCACTGAGGTGAGCCTGAGGTTCTTCTGCCAGTAGAGACGGTGGTTTTCCGTCACTTGCATGAGCAAGACTCCTTGTCTCCAAAAACCCCGACGGGGGGCACCGTTTCCTTCCGCACACCCTGGCCCTCTGCGGGGCTTTCGAACATCGGCGGGGGTGTAGGCCGCCGATCGGGCTCATCAAAAAGCGTCAGCCTGGGCTGGCCGCCTTGGACGATCCGATTCCGGTTTCGCGCCTCAACTGCGCCGCCACCTTGGGCTCGAAGCCCTCCAGGTGTCGGATCACGCGGGCGGCTTCGTCGCGCTGCCCCAGGTCCATGTGGGCGCGGGCCATCTGGTACCAGCCGTAGGGGGACATGGGCTGCATCTCGGTGTTGCGCTTGAGCGCCTTGATGGCCTCTTCCAGACGCTGCTGGCGGATGAGGCACAGGCCCAGCCCGTACCAGGCACGGTCGATCTTGGGATCCAACTCGAGGGCCTTGCGAAAAGCCTGCTCGGCCTCGACCGCCTGTTCCTGCTGCTCCAGCACGAAAGCGAGGTTGAACCAGGCTGCACCCGAGTCGGGCATCAGGCCCACCAGACGCCGCAGGTGCTGCGCGGCGCGGTGCAGATGGCCACAGGCGGCTTCCACGTTGGCCAGGCTTTGCAGCACGTATCCGTCCTCGGGCCAACGCGCGAGCATGTCGTGGAAGGTCTCCTGCGCCCGCTCCTGCAACCCCAGGAACAAATAGGCGCGCGCACGCCACTTGAGCATGAAGAAGTCCAGGCCGGAGCCGGTGCGGGCAGGTGTGGTCATGCTCGGGTTCATTGGCAAAGCCCCTGCAAGGGATTGGCGCGGCACAGTTGCACCTTTTCGCTCAGGGCGAAGAACCACACCCAGAAGAGAAGAATGAACGTAACCAACGGGATGTGGCGGTCGACCACCAGGGAAGGGGTGATTCGGCGCACCAAGCCGGTGAAGGGATTGGTGATCATCGACAGCGCCTGGTAGAACAGGTTCTGGTCGCGCTTGGCGCCCGCCAACAGGCCGAGCAACCACCGCCCGGCAAGGCCGAACAGGGCGATTTCCGCGATCAATTTCAATGACGAAGCCAGCAGCAGCATGGAGTTTTCCGAGGATTAGCCGCGATCCTGACTGCGAGGCTTACCTCAAACTGACTTTGTGGATTTGCCTAGGTGATGCACTGAAGAGGGATTTCCCTTGTCAAAAAGTTGGACAATCCTTCGTCAACAAAAGCTGACAATCGCAGGCGTCAATAGCCCTAATCGGACTATGGATTCGGGCCCTGGCGATGGAGACAGTCGGTTGGCAGACGAAAAGAAAAAGGCCCCGGTCGAAGACCAGGGCCTAAAAAGCCTTATCGCTGTCATCACGCTAAGGCGCCTGCTCAGGGAGGAAAAGCAGGGAGCCGTGGCGCAAACCACCGCTCAAAATCAATGTTATCACTAAAGATTCGCATTTCAATCAATTTGTTGACTGCACGCGAGACACCTACAGTGTGACCAACGCAAGCGAAGGAGACCCCTGGCTTGCCCATCGTTGAGGATTGCCCGCATGACCCTGACACCACCCCCTTTCCCCGCTTCACGCCCTCGCCGCCTGCGCTGTGACGCCGCCATTCGTGCACTGGTTCGTGAACACCACATGCATGCGGGCAACCTGATCCTGCCGGTCTTCATCCTGGATGGCCAAGACCAGGTGCAGGACGTGGCCAGCATGCCCGGCGTGCAGCGCCTGTCGGTGGACCGGCTGCTGCCGGTGGCCGAAGACTGCGTGAAGCTGGGGATTCCCGTGTTGGCGCTGTTCCCGGTGATCGAGCAGTCGCTCAAGACACCCGACGGCCGCGAGGCCACCAACCCCGAAGGCCTGGTGCCGCGCGCCGTTCGTGAACTGAAGGCGCGCTTTCCGCAGTTGGCGGTGCTCACCGATGTGGCTCTGGACCCGTACACCAGCCATGGGCAGGACGGATTGTTGGACGACACGGGCTACATCCTGAATGACCCCACCGTGGCCGTGCTGCGGGACCAAGCGCTGGCGCAGGCCGCCGCAGGGGTGGACATCGTGGCCCCCAGCGACATGATGGACGGGCGCATCGGCGCCATTCGCCAAGCCCTGGAAGCGCAGGGGCACATCCACACCAAGATCATGGCCTACAGCGCCAAGTACGCCAGTGCCTTCTACGGCCCGTTCCGCGATGCCGTGGGGTCGGCCAAGAACCTGGGCAAGAGCGACAAGAAGGTCTACCAGATGGACCCGGCCAACACGGACGAGGCCCTGCGCGAGGTGGCCCTGGACATTGCAGAAGGTGCGGACATGGTGATGGTCAAGCCCGGCATGCCCTACCTGGACATCGTGCGGCGCGTGAAGGACGAGTTCCGCGTGCCCACCTTCGCCTATCAGGTGAGCGGCGAATACGCCATGCTCAAGGCTGCAGCGGCCAACGGCTGGCTGGACCACGACGCCGTGATGATGGAAAGCCTGCTGGCCTTCCGCCGGGCGGGCGCAGACGGGGTGTTGACCTACTTCGCGCGGGACGTGGCCCGCTTGCTCAAGAGCGCGGCCTGAGCCCTGCGTTCAGTTGCCCGCGTAGGGGTCGTCGACGCCCAGCGTGGCCAGGATGAGGGTCTCCAGGGCTTGCATGTCGGCGGCCTCGTCGTCGTCTTCATGGTCCCAGCCCTGGGCGTGCAGGGCACCGTGCACCAGCAGGTGCGCGTAGTGGGCTTGCAGCGAGCGGCCCTGCTGCTGTGCTTCCTGTTCCACGACCGGGGCACACAGCACCAGATCGGCCATCACCATGGGCTGCGCCGAATAGTCGAAGGTCAGCACATTGGTGGCGTAGTCCTTGACGCGGAAGTCGCGGTTGAGCGCGCGCCCCTCCTCGGCGTCCACGATGCGCACGGCAAGCTCCGCCGGCGCGTTCAAGGCAGCCTGCAGGCACCGCCGAACAAAGGCGCGGGTGAGCACCGAGCGGTGTCGTGCGTCGGCCTGCTGCAGTGAGAGTTGCAAAGGAGGCGCGGGGCGGCTCATCTTGAGGACCCGGATCGTCCCGCCGCACCACGGACCGCGGAGTGGCCTCGCGCGGCCTCATAAGCCTCGACGATGCGCGCCACCAGCGGATGGCGCACCACGTCGGCGGCCGTGAATTCCGTGGAGGCAATGCCGGGCACCTGGCGCAGCACCCGGTAGGCGTCCAGCAGCCCGCTGGTGATGCCGCGTGGCAGATCCACCTGGCTGGTGTCGCCCGTGACCACAGCCTTGGAACCGAAACCGAGGCGGGTGAGGAACATCTTCATCTGCTCGGGCGTTGTGTTCTGGGCTTCGTCCAGGATCACGAAGGAATGATTGAGGGTGCGCCCCCGCATGAAGGCCAGTGGCGCGATCTCCAGTTGTCCCTTCTCGAAAGCGCGTGTGACGCGGTCAAAGCCCATGAGTTCGTAGAGCGCGTCGTACAGAGGCCTCAAATAGGGATCGACCTTCTGGCTGAGGTCGCCCGGCAGGAAGCCCAGTCGTTCACCCGCCTCGACGGCCGGACGCGTGAGGACGACCCGCTGCACTTGATGGCGCTCCAACGCGTCGACCGCGCAGGCCACGGCCAGGAAGGTCTTGCCGGTGCCCGCAGGCCCAACGCCAAAGGTGATGTCGTGGTTGAGGATCTGGCGCAGGTACGCGACCTGGTTGGATGTTCGGCCCTGCAGGTCTGCGCGCCGCGTGTGCAGCACTGGTTGTGCATCAGCTTCGACGGGCTCTGCAGAAGAAGCCGCTTCACCCAGGCTGCGCATGGCCTCCCGCAAAAGCCACTGGAGTCGCTCAGCGGGAAGGTCCGACTGGCGGGTGCTCTGGCTGATTTCATCCAGCAAGGTGGCCGCTCGCTGCGCCGCCATCGTCTCCCCCTCGATGCGGATCAAGGCCGCACGGCGCTGCAGTCGCACCCCACAGGCCTTCTCAATGGCCCGCAGATGCTCGTCCAGCGGGCCGCAGACGCGCAGGATGGCCGCGGCGTCTTCGTCGGGTAGGGGATGCTGAAGGATCAAGATAAGTCCGGCAGTGGCGTGGCCACCGATTGTCACCGCCACGGCTCCTGGGTGCGGTGCGGGGTCATGCGCGCGTGGGCTGGTCCTGACCAGAAGGTCCATCCCCGCGCCTGAGGGGGCGCGAGACAAAGTGCCGCCAATGGCCACATGGCCTGCACCACAATGGCCTCATCGTGAGACTGACGCACCCTTTCATCGCCCTGGTTCACGGCGGAAACAGGGCCATGCACCGCCAACGCCAGAGCAGCACGCTCGGATTCGGCCGGTGCGCATGGCTGCGCGGGGCGGCGTTGTTGGTCGTGGGTTGGCTCATGTGCGCCAGCGGCGCGTTCGGCGCGGTGACGGGTGCCCTGCATCTGTTGAACGCCGAGCGCTGGACCTTGGATGGCATGCGCTATGAGGGCATGGTGGCTCTGCCGGACCAGAACTTGGCGCGCGACCTGCAGGAGGCCGGTGGGCGCCAGTACCGGATGGCCTTCGAGCTTGAGGACCTTTGGCGCGTCCTGCCGCACACGGAACAGAACTCGCCCAATGAGACGGCACAACCGACGCATGCCCTGGGCTTGTACGTCGAACGGGCCTGCAGCGACTTGGTGGTGCGGGTCAACGGTGTGGTCGTGTACCGCAGCCAGCGGCGTGAGTTCAACCGTTTCCAGGACTGCTACGGCCCACAGTTCGTGACCCTGCCGTGGCCGGTCCTTCGCGATGGCCGCAATGATCTGCAGTTCGAGGTCAGTGGCTGGCCGCTCGATTGGGTCTCCACGGCGCGGCGGGCGGCCGGGTTCGCGGACGTGTGGATAGGCGACCACCAGGCCCTGCGAGCGGTGTACCAGCGGGAGGCCGCCCTGCAGATGGACCTGCCCGCCATCGTGAGTGGTGCGCTGATGCTGTTGGGCGTGCTGACGCTGTGCCTGTTGGCGTTTGCGCCGCGTCAGCGCCACTTGGCCTACTTTGCCGCGCTGTGCATGCTGTGGGCGGCCATCAACGCCCGTGGGTGGTGGAGCCTGCCCGTTGAAAGTCCACCAGTGCGGGAAGGTCTGCTGGTGGTCGTGGTGTCACTGGTCGGGTGGACCTACCAGCGTTTTGTGTGGCTGTACGCCGACCTCAAGGCCCAATGGCTGGACCGTCTGGGGACCGCGCAGGCCCTGCTGATCCCGCTGGCCGTGATGGCCGCCGGAAGAGACCATCTGTTTGCCGTGGCCACCGCAGGCAACCTGTGCGCCGCAGGGCTGGTGTTTGCCGGCACGCTGCTGTTTCTTCGGCACGCTTTCGAGGCTCGCCGCCGGCCGATGAAGGGCATGGCGCTGGTCTTCATGTTGGGCTTGCTGATGGTGATGGTGGAACTGGTGGTCAGCCTGGGCTGGGTGCAAGCCCAGCCCCTTTTGCCGCTGCGCTGGGGCATTCCCTTCTGCCTGGTGCTGCTGGGGGCGCTGCAGATGATGGACTTTGGGCGTCAGGCCCACCTGATGGAAGGCATGCAACGGCAGTTGGAGCACAAGATCGAGCTCGCCAAGCAGGAGATCGAGGCGAACTTCACCCGGTTGGCCGAGGACCGGATCGAGAAGGTGACCGCAGTGGAGCGCAAGCGCATTGCGGCCGATCTGCACGACGACTTGGGCGCCAAGCTCTTGACCATCGTGCACACGAGCCGCAGTGACCGGATTGCGGCGCTGGGCCGCGAAGCCCTGGACGAGATGCGCCTGAGCGTTCGAGGATTGACGGGGCGACCGATGGAGCTTTCCGAAGCCCTGGCCGACTGGCGAACCGAAGCCATGACGCGCCTGACACCCACCGGCATCGAGCTGTCCTGGTCCCTGCCGATGGACGAGCTGCCGCAGGTGTTGGGCGCCCGCACCATGGTGCAGACCACGCGTATCCTGCGCGAAGTGTTCAACAACCTGATCCGCCACAGCCAGGCGAGCAGCTGTGTCGTCACCACGGCCGTGCAGCCTGAGCAACTGACCATCGAGATCCGGGACAACGGTGTCGGCTTCGAGATGGAGCGTCTGAACGCGCGACAGGCCGGCCTGGGCCTGCTCAACATGCAGCACCGGGCGCGGCAGCTGCAGGGGCAATGCGAGATCGAATCTCAGCCCGGCACTGGTTCGGTGGTTCGCCTGAGCCTTCCCTTGCAGATCCAGGCCCTTTGACGGAAGCGCCCAGCTCGGGATGAATTCACACCCGGGCGAAAATCCCGACGCATCCAGGGGCCATTTCCTTGCGAATTAACGCAGAGAATCACTCCAAAGCTTCACGCTCCATCATGAATTCCATCCTCCTGCTAGAAGACCTCGCCGAGATCCGCGCCTGGTTGTCCGAATTGGTCGCACGCGTGTTCCCGCAGGCGCAGGTGATGGAGTGTGCACGCATTGAGCATGCGTTGGACTTCATCGCCCGCAATCGCTTTGACCTGGCCCTGGTGGATTTGGGGCTACCCGATGGGTCTGGCGTCAAGGTCGTGGAACGCCTGCGTGAAGTGCAGCCGGAA
>JAIYCN010000207.1 GCA_027487995.1 Rubrivivax sp.
GCGGCTGCTGGTCGTGATCTTCCAGCCCGCCTTGGCGAACAGGGTCTTGGTGGACTCCTCGAGGCTGCCCTTGGGGAGCCCGAGCATCAGCAGAGGTGCGCGTTCAGACACCCGGCGAAGGCACACCCCGGTCCCGGGCCCTTCAAGCAAATTTGCCGCCCGCCGCCGCGGAAGCCCCCGGTGGGGAGGCAGTTGACACGGCGCGCGACGGGACGTCACTCTCGGCCACCGCGACGCCCCATGTCCCAAACGCCTCCCCCGCGCACCCAACCGAAGCCCCTCATCGTCGTGGTCGAGGACCAGCCGGAACTGGCCGCCCTGGTCGCGACGCACCTCGAGCGCGCGGAGATGAACGCGCAGGTCTGCCACCGCGGGCAGCACGCGCTGCGTTTCCTGCAGAAGAACTTCGCCAACCTGGTGCTGCTGGACATCAACCTGCCGGACCAGTCCGGCTTCGAGCTGGCCGAGCAGCTGAAGGCCGCCGACATCAGCGTGCCGATCATCTTCCTGACGGGCAACGTCGAGGAGGAGAGCAAGGTGCGGGGGCTGGAGCTGGGGGGCGACGACTACATCACGAAGCCGTTCAGCTACGCGGAGCTCGTCGCCCGGATCCGGGCGGTGCTGCGCCGGGCGGAGGTGAAGGCGGACCTCAACATCACCAAGAACGTCAAGGTCAACGACGAGCCCTTCGATTTCTGCGGCGCGCGCGTCCAGCCCCAGCGGCTCGAGGTCACCTTTCCCAACGGGGTGAACGCGACCATCGGCCGCAAGGAACTGGGCATCCTTTCCTACCTGAACGGCAGCGCGGGCGAGGTCGTGACCCGCAAGGCGCTGATCCACGCCGTCTGGGGGGTGCACGCGGACGTGAAGAGCCGTTCGCTCGACCAGTACGTGGCCAAGATCCGCGACCTTTACGCTGACCAAGGTCTGAGCCTCGAGCAGTTCCGCACCGTCCACGGCATCGGCTACATCTTCGACCCGAAGGGCCTGTCCCAAGCGGGCCGCTGACCGCGGCTCAGAAGAGTTCGCCCTGGGTTGGCGCGGGCGGCACCCCCGCGGCCGGATGGACCGCAGGCGCAGGCGACTCGAGGCCGTGGCGGCGCCGGGCCTCGGCGGCCGTGGTGCGCATCTCGTAGCCTTCGAGCATCGCGACCAGTTCCGCGGGCCGGGGCGTGCGCCACGCGGGCGCCACCGGCGGCAGGGCCAGGTTCAGGGTCGTGAGCCGCCGATTCAGGCGCAGGCGATCCGCCTCGGCCGCCACCACCGGGCGGAAACGCTCGGGCCGCAGCTCCCCGGCGCGCGCGATCACATCCTCCAGGCCTCCGCACTCCGCCAGCCACTTGGCGGCAGTCTTCGGTCCGACCCCGGCGATGCCGGGGATGTTGTCCGCGGTGTCCCCGACGAGGGCGAGGTAATCGGCGATGCGCTCCGGGGGCACCCCGAACTTTTCCACGACCCCCGCGGCATCGAGGCGGCGCCAGCCCAGTTTCGGCGCGGCCGACGGCGGCGGCAGCAGAATCGAGATCCGGGGCCCCACGACCTGCGCGAAATCCTTGTCGCTGCTGACGATGACGACCTCGTGCCCCTGTTCCGCCAACCGCACCGCCTCCGCCGCCAGGAGATCGTCGCTCTCGACCCCCTCCTGCTCGATGCCGGCCAGCCCCATCGCGCGGGTGAGCTCGCGGATGGGATCGATCTGCGCGCGCAATGCCTCCGGCATCGGCGCGCGCTGGGCCTTGTAGGCGGCGTGCAGCGCCACGCGCTCGGCGGATTCCCCCCGGTCGAAGAACACCAGGGTCGCGTCGGGCGCCTCCTGGTCGGCGAGCTTCCACAGCGACTTCACCCAGCCGTGCAGCGCGCCGGTGGGGAAGCCGTCGGCGCGGGTGAGTTCCGGCAACGCGTGAAAGCACCGGTAGGCCAGGTTGAAGCCGTCCACGAGAAGCCATTTCGCCATCCCGCGACCCCACACGTTGCCGGGGGCCCGGTCAACGCGGCGCTGCACCGGCTTGCCTTCGGGCGCGGCGCCGCGCGGACTTCCCCCGTGTTGTCCCGCCCGCTGCTCCTCGCCTGCCTCGCCCTCACCGGCCATGCCGCCGAACCCCTCTCGCGGAAGCTGGAAGTCGATTTCCACCGCGACGTGCCCAGCCGCCGGCTCCAGGGACTCGCCACCCGCGCCGACGGCCGGCTCGTGCCCGGCCCCGTGTTCACCGACCTGCGCGGCCCCGCCCCCGCCCCGCTCCTCTGGACCCTCGAGCCCGGGGCGACCCCCGGCACGTGGCTGCTCGGCACGGGACCCGACGGCGCGATCCACGAGGTGACCCTCGGGGCGGGCGCGGACGCCTTCACGACCCGCGAGGTGGTCCGCCTGCCCGACGCGCAGGTGCTCGCGCTGCACCGGACCGCGGCGGGAACGCTCGTTGCGGGGACCTCGCCAGGCGGCCTGCTCTGCCTGGTCCGGGAGGGACGGATTCTCGCGCGCGTGCGCCTCCCGGCGGACTCCGTGCTCGACCTGCTGCCCCTCGGCGA
>JAIYCN010000007.1 GCA_027487995.1 Rubrivivax sp.
GACCACGCCGTCTTCCATGCCGATTTCGATGCCCACACCCACGAACTTCCCGGAGGTGCCTTCGCGGAATTCCTTGAAGCTCTTCTTGTCGAAGTACTGGCTGTGCGGGTCCAGGCCCGCGACCATGCCGGAGATGGCGTCGGTGATCAGCTTCTTCTCGTCCACCGCTTCGACGTAGTCGCTCTTGACGATGCCGAAGACAGCTGCGAGTTGCTGCAGTTCCTCCAGCGGCAGCGGCGAGAAGGCGCTGCGCGCATAGGCGGAAAACTGCAGCGTGGTCAGCGCCCCGGCCAGGGCCCCAATGGCCACAAGTCCGGCAACCTTGAATTTGGAGCCCATGTTCGATCCGTTCACGCTGGTCCGCAATCCCCGAAGATGCCCCGATTCTAGGGACATGGGGCCGTTTGATGCGCGCGCAGGCGCCAAGTTCCTGAGGCTATTCAGGTGATTCGTGGGAAGGTCACCACATGGTCCATCTGCAGGCGGATGCCGATCCATTCACCGACATGGTGGTCGTGGTGGCTGGGAACGTGGGTCAGCACCTGTTCGCCCGAGGCCAGGCGCAGGGTGTAGAGGAACTCCGAACCCCGGAAGGCCTTGCGCTCGATGCGCGCCTTCACCGGGCTGTCGTCGTCGTGCAGGATGTCGTCAGCCCGCAGCAGCACGTCGCAGTTCCCGTCCGGGTAGACGCCGGGCAGGGGGCATTCGTCGGGATTGTCGATCTCGCCCAGCGGCGTGTGCACGCAGGGGCCGTTCGCGCACATCACGATCTGGGCCGGTGTGAAGACCGCATGTCCGATGAATTCGGCCACGAAGCGGGTGGCCGGCCGGTGGTAGAGCTCGTAGGGGGTGTCCCATTGGTCCAGGTGGCCTTGGTTCATCACGCCGATCACATCGCCCAGGGCGAAGGCCTCCAGTTGGTCGTGGGTGACGAACAGCGCCGTGGTGCCGGTTTGCTTCAAGATGGTGCGCAGGTCGTGGGCCAGGCGCTCGCGCAGGTCGATGTCCAGGCTGGAGAAGGGTTCGTCCAGCAGCAGCAGTTGCGGGCGGGGCGCCAGGGCGCGCGCCAGGGCGATGCGCTGCTGCTGCCCGCCGGAGAGCTGGTGCGGGGCGCGCTGCGCGGCATGGGCCAGGCCCACCACGTCCAACAGCTCGGCCACGCGCTGGCGGCGTTCGGCGGCGCCCAGATGGCGGATGCCGAAAGCGACGTTGTCCGCCACGCTGAGGTGCGGGAAGAGGGCGTAGTCCTGGAAGACCATGCCGATCTGTCGGTCCTCCGGGGCCACGTGGACGCCGCGGCCTGAACGACCCTCACTGAGCAGGCGGTCCCTGATGAGGATGCGACCTTCGTCCGGCCGCTCCAACCCTGCGATGGCGCGCAGCAGGGTGGTCTTGCCGCAGCCCGAAGGCCCGATGAGCACGCCAATTTGCCCCGTGCCCAGCGTGAAGGACACGTGGTCGGCCGCGGCGCGCGGGGCGCCGGGGTAGCGAAGGCTGACGTCGTCGACCTGCAGGAACATCCGCCTATGATACGAGTTGGCGCTTAAATGCGAACGATTCCCATTACATAACCTTTCATGCGATTGATCACCGTGCTCACCGCGCTGCTGTGCGCCGCACTGGCCTTGCCGGTGTTGGGCGTGCTGGGCTCGTGGTGGGGGGCGGATGCGCAGTCCTGGGCCACGCTGCAGCACCAATGGCAAACGGTGTTGCCCGACTACGCGCTGAATTCCGGCGTTCTGGTGCTGGCGGTGGCCCTGGGGGTGACCTTGGTGGGGGCGGGTGCGGCAGCGGCCGTGACGCTGTTCGAATTCCCGTGGCGCCGCACCTTCGAGTGGGCGCTGCTGCTGCCGCTGGCCATGCCGGCCTATGTGCTGGCCTATGTGTACACCGACGCCCTGCAGACAAGCGGTTCACTGCAGAACATGCTGCGGGGTGCGTTCGGGCTTGCGGGCGCGTTGTGGCCCGATGTGCGCAGCCTGCCCGCAGCGGTGGTGCTCTTCACGCTGGCGCTGTACCCCTATGTCTACCTGCTGACGCGCACGGCGCTGGCCGAGCGCGGAGTGCAGATGATGGAAGCCGCACGCTTGTTGGGTGCGGGCTTCTGGCGCCGCGTGGGGCAGGTGGCGCTTCCCCTTGCGCGCCCGGCCATCGTGGCCGGTGTGGCCTTGGCCTTGATGGAAACGCTGGCGGACTATGGCGTGAGCGCATTCTTCGGCTTGAACACGTTGGCCACGGGCATCTACAAGGCGTGGCTGGCCATGAATGACCGACAGGCGGCGGCGCAGTTGGCTTCGCTGTTGTTGTTGGTGGTGGCGCTGGTGCTGTGGATGGAGCGGCGCGCGCAGGCGCGGTTGCGGTTTGCGGCCACGCGACAGGGCCCGGCCACGTCACAGGATGCGCGGCCGCTGGTGCTCAAGGGAGGGCTGTCCGCGCTGGCCTTTGCGCTGTGTGCGGCCCCCGTCCTGCTGGGCTTCGTGTTGCCCATGGGTTTGCTGTTGCGCTTGTTGGCGCAGGAAGTCCAGTATGCGGAACTGGGGTTGCCGCTGGAGGCCTTTGGCCGATGGGCCTGGGGCAGTTTTCGCCTGGCGGTGATGGCCGCGGCGCTGGCCACAGGACTGGCGGTGTTGCTGGCCTTCCTGCAGCGCTGGGGTGTGCGCGGCGTGCAGGGGCCGATGGACCGCACTGCGCAGTGGGCACTGGGCCTGGGTGGCCGGGTGGTGGGGCTGGGCTATGCCGTGCCGGGTGGCGTGATTGCCGTGGGCATGCTGCTGCCCTTGGCCTGGGTGCAAAGTGCGGCGCCGCAGTGGGGCGTGCCGGCCTGGTTCACCGGCACCGTGCTCGGGTTGATGATGGCCTACCTGGTGCGCTTTTCGGCGGTGGCGCTGCAGTCCATTGAATCGGGCTACGCGCGGGTGCCACCGGCGGTGGACGACACGGCTCGCATGTTGGGTGCGCGCCCGGGGCGCATCCTGATGGAACTGCACCTCCCGCTGCTTCGGCGCAGCACCTTGGCTGCGCTGCTCCTGGTATTCGTGGATGTGATGAAGGAGTTGCCTGCCACACTGGTGCTGCGGCCCTTCGATGCGGACACCTTGGCGGTGGTGGCCTTCAACCTGGCGCGTGATGAACGACTGGGTGAAGCGGCGCTGCCCAGCCTGGCCATCGTGGCCGTGGGGTTGATTCCGGTGGTGATGTTGTCGCGGGCGCTGCGCAAGTAGGCACGGGCTGCGCTTGCGGCGGCTTGGGGCGGCGTCAGCGTCGAGGCAGCAGGTCCTGCACCAGTCGTGCCAAGGAATCCGCTTCGTGCGCGGGGTCGAACAGTGGCGCGCGCTTGGCGCACTGCGTCATCAAGGTGTTGCGAAATGAGGCGTCGGTTTTGAAGCGGCGCAGCGCCTGGGCCAAGGCTTGGGCATCGCCCACATCAAAGAAGCCTGCGTAGTCCGCGCCCAGCATGCCCAAATTGCCGGCCATGCGGCTGGCCAGCACTGGCGTGCCGCTGCGCACGGCTTCCATGATCACGTGCGCCCCGCCTTCCATCTTGCTGGTGTGCACCAGTAAGTCTGCGCGCTGGATGCGGCGGCGGGCCTGTTCATGCGTGCAGCTGCCCAGCCAGCGGTAGTGCGGGCTGTGCGCCTCTGTCGAGCGCGCGGCCTCTTCGAAGCGAGGTTCGAGGGCCGCACCCAGATGGGAGATGCGGATGCCGTCCTGTGGGGTGAGCAGGGCCGCGGCCTGCTGCAGGGTGGCCGGATCCTTCTCGTCGCGCAGGTGCCCCACCATCACCGCACGCAGCGTGCGCTGGCCGGGATCGGACTTGGGCCAAGCCGCGCGGGCGGTGGCGGACTGAAAGATCACGCGGGCCTTGTGGCGTTGTGCCGGTGGCAGGTCCTGCGGCGCGTGGTCTTGCAGCACCACCAGGGTTTGAGCCACTTCAAGGCTTTCGTGGACCACGTTGCGCGTGTTGGCATCGGCGCTCACCAGGTCCTTGTAGAGGTCGGTGCCCGTGAGCACGACGGCCAATCCTTCTGCGCCTCGCTGCCGGTGCCACGTCTGGATGGAGTCGGCCGAGCGCCGTGCGTGCAGGGCGATCATCACCTGCGCATCAGCATTCGTGGCGGTGAAATTGCCGCGCGAAATCACCTGGACGCGGCCGTCCGGCCAGCGGTCGGTGAGGAGCACCGTATGCTTACCGGCCAGATGGCGGCTCCATCGGCGTGCGGTTTGCCAGTTGCCGTTGTTCGCTTCGGCCCATGCGGGGGTGACGATCACCACCACGGGGCGGGCATCCATTGAATCCATCCACGCGTTATATCCCGACATGAGCGGATTTCCCCAAACCGCCCCCGCCTTGGCGCAAGCCCTGGCCCACACCCGCGCCCGCACCCTGGCCCTGATGGACGCCTGGTGCGCAGCCCTGCCCAGTTTGCGCGTGCCGCTGGACCCCACGCTGAACCTGCCCTTGTGGGAATGGGGCCATGTGGCCTGGTTCCAAAGTTGGTGGATTGGGCGCAACCGCCAGCGGGCCTTGGGGCGCCAGTGCGACCCGGACCATGAACGCCTGCCAGCCGCCTTGCCCCACGCCGATGCCTGGTTCAACTCCAGCACCGTGTCGCACGCCAGCCGCTGGGAATTGCCCTTGCCCACCTTGGCCGTGGTGAAGGACGAATTGGCGCGGTCGCTGGATGAAACGCTGTGCGCGCTGGAAGAGGCCGAGCGCCGCGCTGAAGACCTGTACTTCTGGCAATTGGTGCTGGTGCACGAGGACATGCACAACGAAGCGGCGCTTTACATGGCGCAGGCGCTGGGTTTGCACATGCCGCCTGGACCTTCACGGGGGCATGTGGTGATGGCGCATCCTTTGCAGCGCTCTGCGCTGGCGGTGGCCGCGCAGCGGTTTCGCATGGGCCACGATGGATGTGAGCGCCTGGGCTTTGCCTTCGACAACGAATGGCAGGCTCACGACGTGAGCCTCGAGGCCTTCGAGATCGATGATCGTCCGGTGTCCTGGGCCGACTACTTGGCCTTCGCACAGGACACCGGCCATGGGCTGCCCTCGGTGGTGCGGCGTGAGGGCCACGCTTGGCTCTTTCGCCGGTTTGGGCGGTGGGAGCCCCTGGACCTGCAGTCTCCGGCCAGTTATTTGAGTGCCGCGGATGCGCAGGCCTGGTGCGACTGGGCCGGCCGCGCCTTGCCCACCGAGGCACAGTGGGAGTGCGCTGCGCGTCACACACCGGAATTCGTCTGGGGTGCGGTGTGGGAGTGGACCGCCACGGTGTTCGAGCCCTACCCGGGCTTTACGGCGCACCCGTACCGCGACTACTCGGAACCCTGGTTCGGCACGCATCGGGTGCTGCGCGGCGCCAGCACCTTTACCGACGCGCGCATGGTCAACCCTACTTACCGGAACTTCTTTTTGCCGGAGCGCTGCGACATTCCCGCGGGCTTTCGCACGGTGGCCCGCGCCTAAAAATCGCCTCAGCTCGCGTGGGCCCAGAACACCGCGAAGCGGTGCTCCGCGTCGGTCCAGTGTTGAACCTGCCCGAAGCCGGCCTGCTGCAACAAGGTGCCGAAACCATCCACGGTCCACTTGTAGGAATTCTCGGTGTGCAGGCTCTGCCCTGCCATGAAGCGGCGTTCGCGCGGCGCTCCGTTTTCATCCTGCCAATGCACGGTCAGTGAACGGCGCGCCTGCAGGTGCATTTCGATGCGGTTCAAGTCTGTGTCGTAGCGCGCCAGGTGCCGCCAGTCCTCCAAGCGAAAGTCGGCTTGAAGCAGGCCATTGAGATGCAGCAGCAGATTCAGGTTGAATGCGGCCGTTACGCCCAGCGCGTCGTCATACGCCGCTTCCAGGGTGGCCGTGTCCTTCACCAGGTCCACGCCAATCAGCAGGCCGCTGCCCGCCACCGGGCTGCAGGCCCCGTGTACGCTGCGCAGGAAGGCCAGGGCTTGCTCAGGCGTGAAGTTGCCGATGCTGGAGCCCGGGTAGAACAGCAGGCGCGGGCCGCCTTCGGCCTGCTGCGCAATGGATGGCGGCAGTTCCAAGCCGGCTGAAAAGTCCACGCCCAGGCCCCACATTTCAAGGGCCGGGTGCTGGCGCTGCAGGCACTCCAAGGCATTGCGCAGAAAGTCCACTGAAATGTCCACTGCCACATAACGAGCGGGTTCGAATCGACCGAACAGCGCCGCAGCCTTGTTGCAGTTGCCCGCGCCCAGGTCGATCAAGGTGCCCGCTGGTGGCACCACGCGTGCCATGGCCTGGCCATGCTCGGCAAAGATGGCGGCCTCGGTTCGCGTGGGGTAGTACTCGGGCAGTTCGGTGATGGCCTCGAACAGGCGCGAGCCCAGGGCGTCGTAGAGGAACTTCGGCGAACAGTGCGCCTGCGCCTGCAGAAGACCATGCGTCAGTTCCTGCCGAAGCGCGGCGGCATTGGCCCGGTAAATCTGCACGAACTGCGGCGAGCGGGCGGGAATTTCAGTCGCTTGTAGCTGGGGGTGTTGGGTGGTGCTCTGCATGCGGTGTCGATTTCGTCTCAAATACGGGCTTCAACCACTTTTTGTTCCACAGGAGCATCGATGATCAGCTTGTCACCTTCCCGCACCCTGCGGGCCTTGATGGCCGGGGCCGTCTTCTTCTTCGGCATTGTCAGTCATGCGCAGACGGTTTTCCGCGTGACCACCATTCCCGAAGAGGCCGCCACGGAACAGATCCGCAAGTTCACGCCGCTGGCGAACTACCTGGAACAAAAATTGGGCGTGAAGGTGGAATTCACCCCCGTCAATGACTACCCGGCTGCGGTTGAAGCCCTGGTCAACAAGAAGGTGGACCTGGTCTGGTTCGGTGGATTCACCCACGTACAGGCCAACCTGCGCAGCGGCGGCAAGATCGTGCCCCTGGCGCAGCGCGAAGAAGACACGAAATTCCAGTCGGTGTTCATCGCCAAGACGAACTCCGGCATCAAGTCGCTCAACGACATGAAGGGCAAGCAGATCTCCTTCGGTTCGCAGAGCAGCACTTCCGGGCATCTGATGCCGCGCAGCTTCCTGCTGCAGGCCGGCCTGAACCCCGAGAAGGATTTCCGCCGCATCGCCTACAGCGGTGCGCATGACGCCACCATCGCCTCGGTGGTCAGCGGCAAGGTGGATGCGGCCGCCCTGGACATCACGGTGTGGCGCAAGTTCGTCAGCGAGAACAAGGTCGACACCAAGGATGTGGATGTGTTCTACACCACGCCGCCCTACTTCAACTACAACTGGTCGGTGCACACGGACATGCCCGCCGCGATGCAAGACCGGGTGAAGAAGGCCATCCTGGACCTCAACCCGAACGACCCGGCGCAGGCCGAGATCCTGAAGCTCAACCGCGCCACGCGTTACGTGCCCACCTCGCCCGAGAACTACAAGGGCCTGGAAGCGGCTGCGCGCAGCGCGGGCCTGCTCTGAGGTTGAGTGGTGAGTGATGTGAGCGCGGGGCCGCGCGCCCCGGTGGGCGCTGGTGCGTCCCTTCAGTTGCAGCTCCTGTCCGCACGGCACCCGGCGGCCAAGCCTGGAGCCGCGCCGGCTCTGGTGGAGCTGGACTTGACCATCCAGGCAGGCGAACAAGTGGCGGTGATCGGCCCTTCAGGGGCCGGCAAGACCACTTTGCTGCAGGTGTTGTCGGTGGCACTGCCGCCGATGGCGGGCGGCCTTCGCTTTGACGGAGGCGACCCTTGGGCGCTCAGCCACCGCCAACGGCAACGCCTGCGCGGCCGGCTGTTTGTGGCACCCCAAGTGCCGCCTCTGCCCCCGCGTCAACGCGTGGTCACGTCAGTGTTGGCGGGGCAACTGCCATCGCTTTCACTGTGGGCCAGCCTGCGATCCTTGTTTTACCCGCGGGACATTCCCGCGGCCTTCAACGCCTTGGAGGCCTTCGACCTCAGCGAGAAGCTGTTCGACCGCGTGGACCGCCTGTCGGGCGGTGAGCGTCAACGAGTGGGCCTGGCCCGGGCCCTGGTGTCCCCTGCAGCGCTGTGGCTGATTGATGAACCCTTGTCGGCACTGGACCCGGCGCGGGCCCAGCAGGCCATTCGCACCCTGGTGGAGCGCACGCGGGAGGCCGGCATCACCCTGGTGGCCACGCTGCACCAAGTGGATGTGGCGCTGACGCATTTCCCGCGGGTGGTGGGCATGCGCGAAGGGCGTGTGATGTTCGACCTGCCGGCCGCATCGGTGACGCGTGAGCGCTTGCAGGCGCTCTACGACCAGTACGAGCACGAGCTGCGCGGCGAGGCGGTGGTGCCGCTGGGCGCTGAAGCGCCCACGCCTGTTGCGCCAGTGGTGATGCACTGCCGATGAGGGCCGCCCCATGAGCATGCATTCGGTGGCGGCATCACCAGCGCCTTCGCCGCTGACGCCGCCAGGCCGCACCGCACCCGACCGTGACCCGGCATGGATCCGGCGTGTGGCCTGGACGATCACCGTGCTGGTGTTGCTGTGGCCCCTGGGTGTAGCCACGGAGTTTCGACCCTGGGTGTTTTTCGAACGTGAGAACCTCAAGGTCACCGGGCAGTTTCTTTCCACGTTTCTGCCCTTGGCCTACAGCGGCGAGTTCCTGGAGATGGTGGTGCGCGAAACGTGGCGCACGGTGGCCATGGCCACCGTGGGTGTGGTGCTGGCCCTCGTGTTGGCCGTGCCGCTGAGCCTGGTCAGCACGCGGGTGTTGTCCATCTCCGCGCTCAGTGGGCGCATGGCCCTGCTGCCGGCGGTGGTGCGCACGGCCGCGCGGTGGCTGTTGATCGTGCTGCGCTCCATCCCTGAATTGGTGTGGGCGCTGGTGTTTGTGCGCGTCGTGGGCCTGGGGCCCACGGCCGGTGTGCTGGCCATTGCATTGACCTATGGTGGCATGCTGGGCAAGGTGTATGGCGAAATCCTGGAGAGTGGCGAGGCCCATGCCACCCAGTCCCTGCTGCGCAACGGCAGTGGCCGCCTGCAGGCCTTCTTCTACGGGCTGCTGCCGACCAACGCGGGTGAACTGACCTCCTACACGGTGTACCGCTGGGAGTGCGCCATCCGCTCTTCGGTGGTCCTGGGCTTTGTGGGGGCCGGCGGTTTGGGGCAGCAGTTGGACAACTCGATGAAGATGTTCAACGACGGCGAGGAGGCCACGATGCTCTTGGTGTTCGTGGTGCTGGTGGCGTTGGCCGACCGCACCAGCGCCTGGCTGAGAAAGGCGCTGGCATGAGCGGACACATGGAGCCTGTTGAACCCATTGGGCGCTCTGCGGCCAACCAGCCCTACCGCCTGCC
>JAIYCN010000189.1 GCA_027487995.1 Rubrivivax sp.
AACGTGCGCTTGGGTGGCGTCATTGCCAATCGCAGCGCCGACACCGACCAGATCCAGAAATTCAACGATCGCGTCGGGCTTCAGACCATGGCCCACTTCCGCGACCTTGACGTCATTCGACGCAGTCGCCTGAAGAAGGCCACCCTCTTCGAGATGGAGCCCTCTCCCGAACTGGAGGCGGTGCAGATGGAGTACCTGCAGCTGGCTGCCCGGCTGTGGGCGGGCACCGAGCCATTGAGCGCCACGGCTCTCAAGGACCGGGAAATCTTTGATCTGCTGGGTTTCGACTGATGCTCGGACAAACCTACGTCGAACGGCGCGGCGAGATCGAGCATTACTTCGATCGAACTGCGGCGCAAGCCTGGGCGCGATTGACTTCCGATGCACCGGTCAGCCGCATACGGGCCACCGTCCGCGCCGGACGCGACCGCATGCGCCACACCCTGCTGTCCTGGTTGCCCGATGACCTGCGCGGCAAGCGGGTGCTGGACGCCGGGTGCGGAACCGGTGCCCTGGCGATGGAAGCCGCGCGGCGGGGTGCCGAGGTGGTGGCCATTGACCTTTCGCCCACCCTCGTGGATCTGGCGCGTGAGCGCACGCAAGTTGAACGCGACGCCATGCTCAGCAGCAGCGGTGGCCGTATCCACTTCCACGCAGGCGACATGCTGGACCCCAAGCACGGCGAGTTCGATCACGTGGTCTGCATGGATTCGATCATCCACTACGGCCACGCCGACGTTCAGCGCGTACTGGCGTCCCTGGTCGACCGTACCCGCTCGTCGGTCCTGTTCACCTTTGCCCCGCGCACGCCGCTGCTCACGGTGATGCACCAGGTGGGCAAGGTGTTTCCCAGAGGAGACCGGGCACCCATGATCGTACCGGTCGGCGAAGCTCAGCTTTACGCCACATTCCGCGAGCGGCCGGAATTCATCGGATGGTCAGCCCCACGTACTCGGCGAATCCAGGGTGGCTTCTACATCTCCCAAGCGATGGAACTGAGCCGCACCTGAAACAGCACATGGCACGCCTGCGCATCCCCCTTTCACCAGCAACCGAGCAATGGCTGCGGGCGTTCTTGCCCCGCGTACTGCCCTTTGCCGACGCCGCCAGCGCCGATCTGCCGTTGGCGCGGCTGCTGAGACTGAGCCTGTTCCAGGTCTCGGTGGGCATGGCCGGTGCCTTGTTGGTGGGGACGCTCAACCGGGTGATGATCGTCGAACTGGGCATGTCCGCGTGGCTGGTCGCGCTGATGGTGAGCCTGCCGATCCTGGCTGCGCCTTTCCGAACGGTGATTGGCTATCGGTCGGATGTTCACAGGTCAGCCATCGGATGGAGGCGCGTGCCCTATCTGTGGATGGGCACGTTCTTCCTGTTCGCAGGCTTTTCGATCATGCCCTTCGCGCTGTTGGTGCTGACCGGCGAAGGTGAGCTGGGACTGGCCTGGGTGGGCTATGCAGCCGCGGCCATTGCTTTCCTGCTGGTCGGGCTGGGCATGCAGACCACGCAGACCGCGGGCCTGGCGCTGGCCACGGACATCGCGCCGGCCGAGTCCAGGCCGCGTGTGGTGGCCCTGCTCTATGTATTGCTCCTGGTGGGCATGGTAGGGGGTGGCGTGCTGTTCAGCACCACTCTGGAGGACTACAGCGGAACAAAGCTGGTTCAGTTGGTGCAAGGGGTGGCCGTCCTCACGGTGCTGCTCAATCTGGCCGCCAGTTGGAAACAGGAGGCCCGGGACCCGGGCCGTCGCCACCGGCTTGACGCCCAACCACCGCAGCCGTTTGCGGTCATGTGGCGTCGCTTCATTGAGCGCCCGCAGGCGCGGCGCTTCCTCTGGACGGTAGGCCTGGGAACGGCCGCGTTCAACATGCAGGAAATCGTGCTGGAACCCTACGGCGGAGAAGTGCTGGGCCTGAGCGTTTCCCAGACATCGGTGCTGACCGCCCTGCTGGCCGCCGGATCCCTGTTGGCCTTTGCCTGGGCAGCGCGTCTGCTGTCGCGGGGCCATGACGCCTTGCGCATCGCTGCGCTGGGCGTGCTGATTGGCCTACCGGGCTTTTCTCTGGTGCTCTTCGCCGCGCCCGCGGACTCCGCCTGGATGTTCCGGGCAGGAACGGTCCTGGTGGGATTTGGTGCAGGCCTCTTTGCGGTCTCGACATTGGCCGCCGCCATGAATCTGGAATCGACCGAACACGCCGGTTTTGCACTCGGAGCCTGGGGCGCCGTCCAGGCCACTGCCGCGGGTGTGGCAGTGGGACTGGGAGGCACCTTCCGCGACGGGGCTGCCGCACTGGCTGCGGATGGGTCCTTGGGATCCGTCCTTCAGCACCCCGCCACGGGTTACGGAACCGTGTATGCCATCGAGTTGTTGTTGTTGTTTCTGGCCCTGATTGCACTGGGGCCCCTGGTGCGCTCGCGCACCCGCAGTACCGCCCCGGCGCAAGCCGGCAAGTTTGGACTGGCTGAATTCCCCGGCTAGTCCGCTATTGAGGAGAGATTTATGGGAACCGGAGCCATCACGCAGTACGTCGATGTGGCGCAGCTTGTGCTGTATTTGTTTTGGGCCTTCTTTTTTGGCTTGATCTATTACCTCCAACGGGAGAGCCACCGAGAGGGCTACCCGATGATCGACGATGGCGCGCGTCAGCAGGTCATCAAGGGATGGCCCGTGCCCGAGCCCAAGACCTACCTGCTGGCGCACGGCGGCGAGGTCAGCGTGCCTACCAATGTGGTGCCACCGCATGAGGTCAACATCGCGGCTGTTCCTGCGCACCCCTGGAAAGGGGCACCGCTGGTGCCCACGGGCAATCCCATGCTGGACGGCATCGGCCCGGGCGCCTACGCGCAACGCGCGGACGTACCCGACCTCACCCGGGACGGCAAGGTCAAGATCATCCCCCTGCGCTTGGCCACGGACTATGACGTGGCCCATCAGGACGTCGACCCGCGCGGCATGGCGATCGTGGGCGCCGATGACGAGGTGGGCGGCACCGTGCGCGACGTCTGGGTCGACTTGGCCGAAGTCATGTTCCGCTACCTGGAGGTGGAAACGAACGCAGGCCGGCGCGTGATGGTGCCGATGTTCTTCTGCCGCATCACTCGCAAGGGCGTGAAGGTGCAAGCTGTGTTGGGGCATCAATTTGAGGATGTCCCGGCCCTGCGCAACCCGGACCAGATCACCTTCCTCGAGGAGGAAAAGGTGATGGGTTACTTCGGCGGCGGAACGCTTTATGCCGAGCCTTCACGGGCCGAGCCGCTGGTATGAGGCCCGTGCGCTCCACCCCTGCAGCTTCCCGTGCCGGGCACGGGCACCATGGACATTCGGCCGGCTTGCTGCAGGAGCACGACCATGAACCGGTGCCCGGGCTTCCCGAGGAACTGCCCCTGGGTGAGCGCATTCTTTGGCAAGGTGCGCCCGATTGGCGCACCCTCGCTGTCGAGGCCTTCCACCTGCGAAAACTGGTTGTCTACTTCGCATTGATCGGCATGCTGAGGTTCTATTTCCTCCTGCAGGACGATCTCAGTGCCCTGGAGACCGCCAAGGGAATGGCGCCGTTTGCCGTGTTGGCCATCAGCGGCTTGTTCATCGTCGTCAGCCTTGCGTGGTTGAGCGCCCGCCATACCCTGTACACGCTAACGAATCGGCGCGTCGTCATGCGCATCGGCATCGTGTTGACGGTGACCTTCAACATTCCGTTCAGCCGCATCACCGGCGCGCATCTTCGGGAAGGCCGCGACGGTCTGGGTGACGTGGCCTTGGAGATTGAAGCCAGCTCCCGCATCCCCTTCCTGCAGCTCTGGCCGCATGCACGCGCCTGGCATCTTCAGCATCCACAACCCGTGCTCCGTGCCATCCCCCAGGCCGCCGGCACGGCTGCGACGCTGACGCAGGCTTGGGCCGGCAGTCGTGGCGAGTCATCAATGTCCATAACGACCGTTGGCGGCTCCCATTCCAGTCCCGTGTCTCAAGCACGGCCAGGTGCCCTGTCTTCTGGCGCCACGCCCGCGCATCAGGGCTGAGTTCGATCAAAAGCGGCAAAGGGAGAGTCGGTCATGTCCAGCCACCACGCCCACGAGGCTCCACTGGTTCCGCCGGCTGCGCTGGCGCTGATCGGCAGTCTTCTTCTGCTCACGCTGCTCATCGTGGCAGCCGTCCGGTGGTCGGGTATGGAAATCCGCGAGCCCGATGCACCGAGCGTGCAGGTCGCCCACCTGGGCTTTCTGGACCGGTCCGATGGCGGCATCGACGTGATGGACGCGCAAGCCGGCCGTCGTCTCAGCGTAATTGATGGCGAGGCCGGTTTTCTGCGGGGCGCCCTGCGCGTGCTCAGCGGTGAGCGCAAAAAGCGGGGTATCGGACCGCAGGAGCCGTTCGAGCTGCACCGCCGCCAAGATGGGCGCCTGACCTTGCTCGACCCC
>JAIYCN010000130.1 GCA_027487995.1 Rubrivivax sp.
GGCGAAGAGGGCTTGAAGCGCGGCATCCGGGTGAAGACCAGCAGCTACACGCGCCATCATGTGAACATCACGATGACGCAGGCCAAGGCGGTGAGCAACTACACCAACTCCATCCTGGCCAATATGGAAGCCACGGACGAAGGCTACGACGAGGCCCTGCTGCTGGACTCGGCCGGCTTCGTGAGTGAGGGCGCGGGCGAAAACCTGTTCGTCATCAAGGGCGGCGTCATCTATACGCCCGACCTGTCAGCCGGCGCCCTCAACGGCATCACCCGCAACACCATCTTCCACATCGCCAAGGACCTGGGCCTGGAGATCGTGCAAAAGCGCATCACGCGCGACGAGGTCTACATCTGCGACGAGGCCTTCTTCACCGGCACCGCCGCTGAAGTCACGCCCATCCGCGAACTCGACCGCATCGAAATCGGCATCGGCAGCCGCGGCCCCATTACCGATAAGATCCAGTCGGCCTTCTTCGACATCGTCAATGGCCGCAACCCCAAGTACGCCCACTGGCTGAGCAAGGTGTGAACATGTCTGAAGTGAAGTCCGTCGTTGAAGTCACCGCGGCCGACCTGCACGGCCCCGGCGTGGTGTTCTGTCCCAACCCGCGCATGCCCCTGTGGAGCACGCACCCCAAGGTGTTCATCGACCTCAGCCATGAAGGGCACGGCAAGTGCCCCTACTGCGGCACGGAATACCGGCTGAAGGACGGCGAGAAACTTTCGCACGGGCACTGAGCGGCCGCATCACTACCACAAGGGCTGGCACCTGAGGATTCCACGCTCCATGCCAGCACCACCCAGCCCCGCCGTGGAGCCACGCGCTTCCAAGGACGCCGCCGAGCAGGCCCTCAACGCACTGCTGCACCGGTCGACGGCGGTCGACTGGATCTACGGCAGCGTCGTATGCCTGGCCGTGTGCATGATGGCGATCACCCTGGTACGACCCCAGGTTCACTCCGCCCCGATGGTGGGCGGGACCATCTGTGCCGTGATGGCCTTGGCCGCCCTGGCGCTGCGCAACTCGCGCTTCGGCCGCAGCAGCACGGGAATCGTCAGCTTCGTGCTGTCCATGTACGGCGTGGCCGTGCTGCTGGCCCATGTCAACGGCTTGGGCATACGCACGCCCTCACTCAACCTCGGGCCGGTGCTGCTGTTCGTGACCGCCTGCCTGGTACCCACCCGAGTGGCCGTGGCCATGGGCTTTGGGGCGTTCACCATGGTGCTGACACTGGTGCCCGCCACACCACCGGCGCAGTCGCCGGGCGTGCCCACGCTGACGGCGGTCGTGCTGTCCTCCATGTTCTGCCTCGTCCTGGGCGGGGTGATGGGCGTGGCCGTGGGCCGAATCCTGCGCCAGACCATCGCCGCCTCGGCGCAAGCCGCGCAACAGCACTACCAACAGATTTTCAGCGAGCAAAACCAGCGCACCCTGCGCGCCGTGCTGGACAGCAGTCCCTATGGCATCGTGCTGTCGGACCTGCCCAGCGGCCGCATTCGACTGTTCAACGCGGCCTTTGCGCGCATCATCGGTCGAAGCGAACAAGACATCACCGGCCAGACGGGCCCATCACTGGACGTCTGGGCCGATCCCGCGCAGCGGGAACAAGTGATCGATCAGGTGCTCAAGGGCCAGGTATACGAGGCCGTCATGGCCATCCGGCGCCCCGATGGCAGCACCGTGCCGGTGCAAGGCACAGCCATCGGCCTGGACATCGACGGGGTGCAGCATGTGATGCTCATGGGGCGCGACCTCTCCGAAGAACAGCGCCGCCAGGTCGAGCTTCAGGCTGTGATGGACACGGCCGAGGCTGCCATCGTCGTGACACAGCGCGGCCGCCTGACCAGCGTCAGCCGTCGTTTCGAACAGCTCATGGGTGCGGAGGCCGGCCATGCCGTGGGGCAGTCGACTGCGCTGATTGTAGGCGGGGCCGAAAGCCTGTTGGCGCTGCACCAACAGCATGCGCCCGCCCTACAGCGCGGCGAGGTGGTACGCACAGAGCACACGATCTATCGGGCCGACGGCAGCACCTTTGAAGGCCGTCTCACGGCCCGGCTGATCCACCCCGGCATGCGCGATGGCTTTTCCACCGTGGTGCTCATTGAGGACATCACCGAGCAGAAACACCGCGAGCAACAGTTGGAGAAGTCTCGCGAAGATGCCCTGGCCGCCAGCCGGTCCAAGACCGAATTCCTGGCCCGCATGAGCCATGAACTGCGCACGCCACTCAACGGCATCCTCGGGCTGGCGGAATTGGCCGCCGACCCGCGCGGCGATGAAGCCAGTCGCCAGGAACACCTGGGGCTGATGCAGGAGTCGGGCCGCGCGATGGCGCAACTGTTGTCGGACATCCTGGACATCTCCAAGATCGAGGCTGGCCGGCTCGAACTGCAGCCCCAGGTATTCGAGCTTGGCCCCTGGCTGGAGCGCATCCGAGCCTCCTTCATCTGGAGCGTGGAATCCAAGGGCCTGCGACTGCAGGTTCAGGCCAACGACGATGCACAGGGGTGGGTGCGGGCCGACCCGGTGCGGCTGCGCCAGATCCTGGTGAACTATCTGGCCAACGCGCTGAAGTTCACCTTCCACGGCGAGATCGTCGTCGTGTTGAGTCGGCCAAGTGCGCAGCACCTGCGCATCGAGGTGCGCGACACCGGCATGGGTATCGCCCTAGATGCCCAGACGCGGCTGTTCCAGCCTTTCGAGCAAACCGAGCAAGGGCCTCAGCAGGACGGTGGCACGGGCCTGGGCCTGGCCATCTGCCGCGAACTCGCGCAGCGCATGAACGGGCGCGTGGGTCTGAGCAGTGCCGTGGGTGAAGGCAGTACCTTCTGGGCCGAGGTCGAAGTGCCGCCCGCCTCCGCCACCGATGAGGGGCTGGCGTTTTCGGATACACCTGCGGTGCCCGACCCTGCGCCCCTGCAGGGCCTGCGCATCCTGCTGGCCGACGACAACCGCATCAATCAGGTCGTGGGCCTGCGCATGCTGGAGCGCGCGGGGGCACGGGTGGAAAGCGCTCTGAACGGCCAAGAAGCGGTCAAGGCCGTGCAAGATGCACACGCTGCAGGCCAGCCCTTCGATGCCGTGCTGATGGATGTGCAGATGCCTATCATGGACGGGGTGGAAGCAACTCGCTGCATCCGCAGTCTGCCTGAAGGCCAGGGCCTGCTGATCGTGGCGGCCACGGCCGCCGCTCTGCAGGAAGAGTTGGACGAAGCGCTGGCCCAGGGGATGGACGCGGCCATCACCAAGCCCTACGATTCGGCCAAGCTCAACGCCACCATCGTGCAGGCCTTGGCGCGGGTACGCAGCCCCGCGAGGGCCCCGCAGCGCAAATGAGGTTCAGGCGCCCAGCTTGCCCACGGAAATGACGGGGCCCGTGGGCGCACCCGTGGGTGACCCACCCTGCGGCTCCAGGCTCACCGCAAAGGCTGCGGTGTTCTGCAGCAGTTGAGCGCGCACCAGCGTGGCGCCCCGGGCCTGGTCCACCAGACCCAACGAACGCGGCGCACCCTGCGGCGGCACTGCCCACAGTTCCAGCGAGCGATCCGCCTTCACCTGCACGGAATCCACCGGCCGCAGCACCAGACCGCGGCCATCGGCGCTCACGCTGGCCACGAAACGGGCCTGGGCAGCCAGGGGTTCACCTTCCGCGCCGGATGGCGCCAGCACCACCACCACGGGCGGTTGCGCCGGGCGCGGCACAGCCAAGACCACCGCCAGGGCCAATGCGGCCACGCTGGCAAAACCAGTGAGCGTTTGCCACCAGGAAAATGTTTTCCACTTGGGCTGGGCGGGCGCCGCATCGGAGGCCATGCCCACGCGCTTTTGGATGCCGGCCCACACGCGGGCGCTGGGCTCCACGGCGGGCACCACGGCCGTCATGGGCATCAGGCGCGCCTCCCAGGCCGAAACGGCGCGCTTCAAACCGGGATGGGAGGGCAGCAGGGACTCGAACCGCCGGCGCGCCGACCCGCGGAGGGTGCCGGCCACATACTCGGCTGCCAGGGCTTCGGCCCGGTCTTGTTTGGCGTAATCCACGGTGCTACTCCCTCTTCCCTTCGGTACGGGCTGCGCGCTCCAGGCAGCCCTTGAGGGTGACCAGGCCACGCCGCACCCAACTTTTCACCGTGCCCAGCGGCTGGCTCATATGCTCAGCCACTTCCGAGTGGGTGAGCCCGTCATAGAACGCCAGCGCCAGGCTTTGTCGCTGTGCGGAGCTGAGTTCCTGCATGCAGCTGTTGAGCTGCCGCGCGTCACTGGCACGCTCCAAGAGGCCCAGCGGCCCGGCTTGGGGGTCCGCCTGCCGCTCGAGCAGGCTGTCTTCGTCTGATTCGGGGTCGGCCTCGCCGCTGACGGTCTGCGGCTGGGCCTGTGCACGGCGCAGGCTGTCGATGGCGCGGTTGCGCGCGATGCTGGTCAGCCAGGTCATGGGCTGGCTTTGCGCGGCATTGAAGCTGCCCGCGGCGCGCCACACATTCACATAGACCTCCTGCAGCACATCTTCGGCCAAGGTGCGGTCGCCTTGCACCCGCAGAACCACGCCCAACAGCGGGGCGCTGGTCATTCGGTACAGCTCGGCAAAGGCCGCTCGATCACCCAGACCGCAGCGGGCCAGCAATTCGCTGAGCAGCCGGCTGCGCTGCGTCCAGGACGCCATGGCGGTGGTGGTGTTCATAAGCTCAGGCAGGTTCCCATGCATGTGCCTCCCTACAATTCGGGGATGCAACACTCTGATTCGACTCGCTCCCGAGAGTTCGTGTTGACGCTCTCTTGTCGCGATACCAAGGGTATTGTGCATGGGGTGTCTGGCCTTCTGTACCAAGCCGGTTGCAACATCCTTCACTCACAACAGTTCGGCGATGTCCATGGTGATGACGCCACCGGCCTGTTCTTCATGCGGGTGCACTTTGAGGCCCCGGCGGATCTGGCCGACGTGGGCACGCTCAACAAGCTGTTCGGTCATGTACGCGGCCAATTCCAGATGGATGCAGCGTTTCATTCCGTGAGTGAGCGCTCACGCTTGTTATTACTCGTCAGCAAGCATGGCCACTGCCTCAACGACCTGCTGTTTCGCTGGAAAAGCGGGCAATTGGAGGTGGATATTCCGGCGATCGTGTCCAACCACCCCGACTTCGCCGAACTGGCCGCCAGCTATGGCATTCCCTTCCACCACCTGAGCCTGCCCACCGGCAGCAGTGCAGCGGCCAAGCGCGAACAGGAGCAGCAGATCGAGGCGCTGATCGAGCGCGAGAAGATCGACCTGGTGGTGCTGGCGCGCTACATGCAGATCCTCTCGCCCGAGTTCTGCCAGGCCCTGCGCGGGCGGGCCATCAACATCCATCACAGCTTCCTGCCCAGCTTCAAGGGCGCCAAGCCTTACTACCAGGCGCATGCGCGCGGCGTGAAGCTCATTGGGGCCACCGCGCACTATGTGACGGCGGACCTGGATGAAGGGCCCATCATCGAGCAGGATGTGGAGCGGGTGGACCATTCCCTTTCAGCCGAAGACCTCACCGCCGTGGGGCGCGATGTGGAATCCGTGGTGCTGGCCCGCGCCGTGCGCTGGCATGTGCAGCGCCGCGTGCTGATGAATGGCCACAAGACCGTGGTGTTCCGCTAGGACAACATGACCCCCAACAAACCCCGCACCGCTGCCCTGATGTCCACACCGCAGGATATCGAAGCCCAGTTCTACGAAGCCCTGCAGCGCGGGGACATCGAAACGCTCATGGGCGTGTGGAGCGACGACGAAGACATCGTCTGCGTGCACCCCGGCGGCCCGCGCATCATCGGGCCCGCCGCCATCCGCGCCACCTTCGATTCCATCTTCGCCAACGGCCCCATCACCGTCCACCCTGAAAAAGTGCGCGCCGTGAACACCGGGCACTGCGCGGTTCACAACGTGCTGGAACGGGTGGACATCAGCACCGACGAAGGCCAGCAGACGGCTTGGGTGATTGCGACCAACGTCTACATCAAGACCGACCACGGCTGGCGCCTGGTGGCCCACCACGCCAGCCCCGGATCGCCACGGGAACTGCAGGAAGTGACCGAGGCGCCTTCGGTGCTGCATTGAGGGGCTACCGCTCTCCCGCGTGGCTGCCGGGCGGCAACGCGCAGACGATCTGGGCTGCGCTGTTTGGCCACTCGGGCGGCGAACCCACCTACCGGCGCGAACGCTGGGCCACGCCTGA
>JAIYCN010000235.1 GCA_027487995.1 Rubrivivax sp.
ACGGTGGCCCTCGTCTGCGTCGTCTGCTTTGGCATCCTGTTGCTGACGGAGCTCACGAGCAACACGGCCACGGCCGCGACGTTCCTGCCGATCGCGGCGGCCCTGGCCGTGAGCGTCGGCGAGAACCCGCTGCTGTTCCTCATCCCCACCGCCCTCGCGGCCAACTGTTCCTATATGCTGCCGGTGGGCACCCCGCCCAATGCCATCGTGTTCGGCAGCGGCCACGTCACCCTGCCGCAGATGGCAGGCGCCGGGATGTGGCTCAACGTGCTGCTGGTGCCTATTTTGGTCGGCTTGGTGCTGCTGCTCGGGCGCCTTGTCTTCGACGTGGAACTCGGGGTCGTGCCCGCGTGGGCCCGGCCCGCCGCGGGCTGATCGGCCGGGTTTTTTTCCTCGCCGCCGGCGTCGCCGCGCGGTGTGTTGTCAGGGCCCCGCCACCCCCAAGGCCTTGGTCCGCCCCACGATGAACCGCCGCCGCTTCCTGCTCCAATCCCTCGGGGCCTCGCTTGCCTTGCCCGCGCTGCCCTCCCTCGTCGCCCGCGCCGCGGACGGCGGCTCCGCCCTGCGCGCGGCGAAGGGCGCGGGGACCGGCGCCCGCCGGTTCGTCGCGATCGGCAACCTGCTCGGCTTCCAGACCAAGCACCTGTTCCCCGCCACCGCGGGCGCCGCGTACGAATCGACCCGCCTGCTCGCGCCGCTCGCGGAGAACCGCCGCCATCTCACCCTCTACCGCGGCCTCGACCACGGCGTGAAGGGCGGCCACTTCGCGGTCCATTCCTTTCTCTCCGGCGTCCTTAACTCCGAGGCCCAGAACCGCCCCTCCGGCAACGTCACGCTCGACCAGTTCATGGCCGACGAGATCGGCCCCGAGACGCGGTTCGCCTCGCTGACCGTCGGCTCGGAGGGTGGCATCCACGGCGGCTGCCAGCTCTCGTGGACCAAGGCCGGCGTGCGCGTGCCGCCGATCTCCGGCCCGGCCGAGCTGTTCGACCGCCTCTTCGTCGAGGATGCCCCCGACCGCCGCTCGCGCCGCCAGGGCGAACACCGCCTCCAGGCCTCGATCCTCGATGCCGTCCGCGAGGACGCCGGCCGCCTTGCGCGCCGGGTCGACCGCGAGGACCGCGCGAAGCTGGACGAGTACTTCACCTCCGTGCGCGAGGTGGAGCAGCGGCTGCAGCTGCGGCAGCGCTGGGCCAGCCAGCCCAAGCCTGCGGCGCCCCTGGATCGGCCCGTCAACCGCAACAAGGTCGAGGACCTCCCGCTCCTGTACGAGCTCATCGCCCTCGCCCTGCACACCGATTCCACGCGCATCGCGACGCTCGAGATCGGCGGCGACTTCCTCCCGCAGAACCTCGGCATCGACAAGTCCTACCACGGCCTTTCCCACCACGGGAACGACGAGTCCGCGATCCAGCACCTGCTCACGCTGGAGACCTACCAGATCCTCCAGTTCAACCGCTTCCTCACCCGCCTCGCAGGCCTGCGCGACGGCGGCGGCTCCCTGCTCGACGCCACGACGGTCCTCTTCGGCAGCGGCATCGGCGATGCGAACACCCACAAGAATTCCGACCTGCCCGTGATCCTCGCCGGCGGCGGCTACCGGCACGGCGAGTTCAAGCGCCTGCCCGCCAGCGGCCCCGGCAAGGTGCCGCTCTGCAACCTGTTCGTCGACATCGCGCAACGGATGGGCCTCGAGACCGGCGCCTTTGGCACCAGCACCGGACGCTTTGCCTGAAACGCTGACTCCGATGCGGTGGCGCGGCCGCGGATGGCGGGCGTGGATCCTCGGGTGGGCCCTCGCGGCGGGGCCGGCGGGGGCATCCCCGGAGGTCACCGACTTCCTCGGCCGCCACTGCCTGCGCTGCCACGGCGCGGAAAAGCAGAAGGCGGACCACGACTTCCGCGCCTTCCGCCTGCCCCTCACGGGAGCCGCGGCGCTCATCGAGGCCAAGGACATCATCGACCAGCTTACCCTCGGGGAAATGCCGCCCCGCGAGGAGCCCCAGCCTTCCGACGCCGAGCGCCTCGCGGTCATCCGCGCCCTGCGCGCCGGGATCGCTGACGCCCGTGACGGCGGCGCGGCCGCGGGCGCCCGCACCGTCCTCCGCCGCCTGTCCAACCGGGAATACGAGCACACCCTCGCCACTCTGTTCGGCCGCCGGGTCGACACGCTCGGCCTCACCGCCGAATTCCCCAAGGAGAAGGCCAGCGAGCGCCTCGACACCATCGGCCGCTCGCTCGTCACCTCCGGCTTCCTGCTCGACCAGTACTTCCAGGCGGCGCACCTGCTCGTGGAGCGGCGGCTGGGCCGGCCGGAGCCGATCCCGCGCACCTGGCGCTTCGCGGGCAACTTTGTCCAGTACGAGGAGCTGCAGGGGCCGCACAAGGCCGCGTTCAACTTCCGCTACCTCTGCCTGTACGAGCAGCCGAACACCGACACCCGCCAGGGCGGTTACGGCCACATCGAGGACTTCCTGCAGGGCGTGCCTTCCTCGGGGCTCTACGACATCGCGGTCCTCGCGCAGGCGCTCCACCGCGACACGCACTACGACCCGGCGATTTTCGGCATCGATCTCACGGAGCCGTTCCTCCTCGGCGTGGTGCCGGGGGACGCCTCGCGCAACCACATCCATTACCCGCAGACGATCGAGCCGCTGCTCGGCCAGGCGGTGGTGCCCGACGACGAGCCGCGCTGGCTGCGGTTCCGCGTCTGGCTGGAACAGGGCCAGAGCCCGCGCTTCATCTTCCCCAACGGTCCGCACGAGTCCCGCGCCTCCGTGCTCCAGATCAACCGGCGCTATGCGGATGACTTCCAGGGCCGCTTCGCGAAGGCCGGCGTGAGCCGCACGCACCTGCTGCGCGAGGGCAAGCTGCCGCACATCCGCATCAGCGAGATCACGATCGAGGGGCCGCTGCCCGAGCCGGGGGGCGGAGCCGAGGAGGTCGCGGTGTTCGGCGCGGAGGGGTTCCAGGCCGA
>JAIYCN010000298.1 GCA_027487995.1 Rubrivivax sp.
GCCTGAACGGCGGGGTACCGGGCGTACTGCACGGCAACCGCACCTACCTGCTGCAAGATGAAGCCGGCCAAGTGACCGAGACGCATTCGATTTCCGCCGGCCTGGACTACCCCGGCGTGGGCCCGGAGCATGCGTTCCTCAAGGACATCGGCCGTGCCGAATACGTGGGCATCACCGACGATGAGGCCATGGTCGCCTTCCACCGCCTGTGCCGCACCGAAGGCATCATCCCCGCGCTGGAATCCAGCCATGCACTGGCCTATGCGATGAAGATGGCCCCCACCATGCGGCCTGATCAGACGCTGCTGGTGAATTTGTCGGGCCGTGGTGACAAGGACATCGGCACGGTGGCCGACCTCAGCGGTGCCGATTTCTATTGCCGGCCGTCCTGCCGCGGGCAGACGGTCAAGACCGGCTCCGCGCAGGTGGTGAACCTGTCGGAGATCAAGCGATGAGCCGCATCACCCCCACCTTTGCCGCATTGGCCGCACAAGGCCGCAAGGCACTCATTCCCTTCGTGACCGCGGGTGACCCGTACCCGGACGCCACGGTGGACATCATGGTGGCCATGGCCCAGGCCGGGGCCGACGTGATTGAGCTGGGCGTGCCGTTTTCCGACCCCATGGCCGATGGCCCGGTGATCCAAAAAGCTGCCGAGCGCGCGCTGGCGCAGGGCATTGACCTGGCGCGGGTGCTGGACATGGTGCGCGGTTTTCGCACGCAGGACAACCAGACCCCGGTGGTGCTGATGGGCTACGCCAACCCGGTTGAGCGCTACGACATCAAGCGCGGCGAAGGCGCCTTCGTGCGCGACGCGCAGGCTGCGGGTGTGGACGGCGTGTTGGTGGTGGACTACCCACCCGAGGAGGTGGAGACCTTCTCCGCCGCGCTCAAGGCCGCCGACATGGACCTGATCTTCCTGTTGGCGCCCACCTCCACCGAGGCTCGGATGGAATCGGTGGGGCGCTTGGCATCTGGTTACGTGTATTACGTGTCGCTCAAGGGTGTGACGGGTGCGGGCCACCTGGACACCGACGCTGTGGCCGCGGCCATCCCCAAGATTCGCCGTCATGTGAGCATTCCGGTGGGCGTGGGGTTTGGCATTCGGGATGCCGCCACGGCGCAGGCGGTGGGCCGCCACTCGGATGCCGTGGTGATTGGCTCTCGCCTGGTGCAGATTCTGGAAGCCCAGCCCCGTGATAAGGTGGCGGCTTCGGCTGGTGAGTTCATCCACGAGATCCGCCGGGCCCTGGACGACCTGGCCCCGACACGGGGCGCGTCGACGCAAGGAGTTGTTGCATGAGTTGGTTCGAGAAGCTGCTGCCCCCGAAGATCCAGCACACCGACCCCGCCGAGCGCCGCTCGGTGCCCGAGGGCCTGTGGGTGAAGTGCCCCTCCTGCGAAACAGTGCTGTACAGCACCGACCTTCGCGAGAACGTGAACGTGTGCCCCAAGTGCGGCCACCATCACCGCATTGGCGCCCGCACCCGCCTGAACGCCTTCCTGGACGCCGAAGGGCGCTATGAGATTGGCCAGGAAGTGGTGCCGGTGGACGCGCTGAAGTTCAAGGACAGCCGCAAGTACCCCGAACGCCTGAAGGAAGCGCTGGAGAACACCGGCGAGACCGATGCCCTGGTGGTGATGGGCGGCGCGGTGATGAGCGTGCCGCTGGTGGCGGCCTGCTTTGAATTCGATTTCATGGGCGGCTCCATGGGCTCGGTGGTGGGCGAGCGCTTCGTGCGCGGTGTGGAAGCGGCCATCGAACAGAAGGTGCCCTTCGTGTGCTTCACCTCCACGGGTGGCGCGCGCATGCAGGAAGGCCTGTTGAGCCTGATGCAGATGGCCAAGTGCAACTCGGCGCTCACCCTGTTGGCCAAGGCCAAGCTGCCCTACATCAGCGTGCTCACCGACCCCACGATGGGCGGCGTGTCCGCCGGCTTTGCCTTCATGGGCGATGTGGTGGTGGCCGAGCCCAATGCACTGATCGGCTTTGCCGGCCCGCGTGTGATTGAGAACACGGTGCGTGAGAAGCTGCCCGAGGGCTTCCAGCGGGCGGAGTTCCTGTTGACCAAGGGCGCGGTGGACATGATCGTGGACCGGCGTGAACTGCGCCTGAAGGTGGCCCGCATGCTGGCCATGCTGCAGCGCCAGAGCGCTGACGCGGTGGCATGACGGCCGCCGGACCCCGCACCCCCGCCGACCCCAACGCCTCTGCCCACGCCACCGCCCCGGTTGTGGGGGCGGGTGGCTTGGCCTTGCCGGGGCCGGACTGGACCTTGGCGGATTGGCTGGCCTACGTGGAGCGCCTGCACCCGGTGGGCATCGACATGACCCTGGCGCGCACGCGCGAGGTGGCGCAGCGCCTGGGCTTGCAGTTCCAAGTGCCGGTGGTGATGGTGGCCGGCACCAACGGCAAAGGCTCCACCTGCGCCATGTTGGAGGCCATTGCCCTGCGCGCGGGCTACCGCGTGGGCCTGTACAGCAAGCCGCACCTGGTGCACTTCGAGGAGCGTTGCCGAATCAACGGTGCGATGGTGGATGCCGCTGCCTTGTTGCCGCACTTCGAGGCGGTGGAAGCGGCGCGCCTGGGGCAGGGCGGTGAAGGTGCAGCCATCACGCTGACCTATTTCGAATTCACGACGCTGGCCATCATGCGCCTGCTGTCGCAGGCTGAACTGGACCTGGTGGTGCTGGAGGTGGGCCTTGGCGGGCGGCTGGACGCGGTGAACATCATCGATGCCGATGTGTCCATCATCACCAGCATCGACCTGGACCACATGGAGTACCTGGGCCCGGACCGCGACAGCATTGGCCGCGAGAAGGCGCACATCATGCGCGGTGGCCGTGCAGCGGTGGTGA
>JAIYCN010000205.1 GCA_027487995.1 Rubrivivax sp.
GGTGTTGCCCGCCGCAATGGCGACTGGGAACATCCACATGGGCACCATCACCGGAAAGTTGAAGGGCGTGATGCCGGCCACCACGCCCAAGGGTTGGCGCAGGGTGTAGTTGTCGATGCCGGTGGAGACCTGGTCGGTGTAGTCGCCCTTGAGCAGTTGCGGGATGCCGCAGGCGAACTCGATGATGTCGATGCCGCGCATCACTTCGCCCTGCGCGTCGGTGAACACCTTGCCGTGCTCGGCGGTGATCATGGCGGCCAGCGCGTCCTTGTGCTGGTTCATCAACGCGAGGAAGTTATTGATGATGCGCGCGCGGCGGATGGGCGGCATGTCGGCCCAGGCCGGGAAGGCCGCCTGCGCGCTGGCCACCGCCGCGGCCACGTCGGCCGGTTCAGCCAACTGCAGCTGGCGCGCGACGGCGCCGGTGGCCGGGTTGTAGACCGCCTGGCGGCGACTGCCGGAGGCCGCCACGCGCTGGCCGCCAATCCAATGGGTGATGTCGGTGGTGGCGGTGAAGGCTTCGGGTGCGCCCATGGCGGTCTCCTGGGTGGATCAATGACACAGCCCTCCAGTCTATGACGGCAGCGGCGCTTGAGTGGCGTGGTGTGGATTTGGGCGGACGGGCCGAGAGGTTGGGGTGCGGCGCTGGTTCGCAGCGGGGTCCGGCGCAGAACTTACGGCAGATGCGCAGCACCAGCGATTTCATGGACACTGGCGCAGACCACCGAACCGCCCTTGCAGGAACCAGTTGTGCCGGACCCCAAAACGCCCCAAACGCCACGAACGCCCCCACCGCCGGCTGACCTGACCGCAGAGCTTGACGACCTTCTGGCGCAGGTGCCGGCGCCCCTGGCACCGCTCGACCTTTCGGCGCTGGATGGCTTTTTGGTTGGGGTGCTGCTGCAGCCCAAGCCTGTGGCGCCCCCGCGCTGGCTGCCCTGGGTGAGCGACGAAGAAGGCCGCGCGCTCCCGGCGCGTTGGCCGCACGCGCAACGCCTGCAAGACCTGGTGCTGCAGCGGTATGCGACGCTGAACCAAGCGATTGAGCAGCGGCAGTGGTTCGACCCCTGGCTGTTCGACATCAGCCCGGAAACCGCGCCACACGAGGCCGTGGAGCCCTGGGTACTGGGTTTTGCCACCGCCTGCGGACTCTTCCCGGACCTGACCGAGGGGAAGCTGCAGGACCACCCGGAATTCAATGAGGCCCTGGCCCAGCTGTATCAACACCTGGACCCGCAGGACCTGGAAGACGCGGACGAATTGATTGCGGAGATTGAGACCCTGGAACCACCGCAATCGATGGAAGAGGCGGTGGAGAGTCTGGTGCGGGGGTGTCTGCTGTTGGCCGACATCAGCCGACCGACGTCGGCACGCGCCGGGCGTTCCGGTGGGCCGAATCGGGCAGCGGGATCGAAATCGGCGCCCGGCCACCGAAGCCCAAGCCAGCGCCGGCCCAAGGGCTGATCAACGCACCAACAGCACCGGCACCTGGGTGTGGGCCAACACCTTGGTGGCCACCGAGCCCATCACCAGGTTACCCAGGCTGCCGTGGCCGTGGGAGCCCATGACCAACAAATCCGGCTTGGTCTTGTCGGCCAAGGCCACCACCTGATCAGCGGGGTGGCCTACCTTCACCACGAACTGCACCGGCGCCTCGACCTGCCGCTTGAAGAAGGTGCGCACGGGCTTGAGCACCTTCTCAGCCTCTTCCTCGTAGTAGGACTTCAGCACGTCCTTGTCCAGCACCGCTGCCGCGCGGGGCGTGACCGCCGGCACCACCGTGACGATGGTGTACTCGTGGTGCGCCCCCAGCCACTCGTCGTGCGCGGCCACGTAGGCGAGCATGCGCTTGGTGTAGGGACTGCCATCGGCGGCGATCAGAATCTTCATCTAGCGGCTCCATTGCGTGATGGCCACACACAGCGCGGACATGCGCGTGCAGGCCTGATGGAGTCTAGGCAGGAGCAGTGGCCCTGCGATTTGCGATGGATCAAACTTCGAAGAGTCGCTGCGGGTCTAACCCGAGCGTTTCGCCCTTGCGCTCCAGCCCGCGCGCCTGGCACACCACGCGGCTGTCCGGCCCCTCGCCACGGCTGGGGTGGCGCGGCGCACGGTAGTCGTGGCGCAGGTGCACATGGCCATGAATCCACAGGTCGGCCAGGCCGATGAGGTCGTCGTCGGCGTTGCAGAAGCTGGCCGTGGTGGGCTGGGTGCCGTAGCGGGGGTCGCTGCTGCGCAGGCTGGGGGCGAAGTGGGTGATCACCACTGTGGTGGTGTTTTCAGACCCCACCAACGCCGCTTCCAACCATCCACGGCAGGCCAGGGCTTCCTCCCGCACGGCCGCAGCGTCGAACACCTCCCCCTCACGCGTGGCCTGCATCACCTTCTGGAAATAGCTGGCGGCCTTGATCGACTTGGCCTGGCGCGCAGCGCCAAACACATCGAAGTCACTCCAACGCACGGTGCCCAGGAAGCGGATGCGGCGGCCGTCGGGCGCGGTGTGGCAGTGCACGTCGCGCTCCAGCACGGTGAGGCCGTGGCGGGCGCAATGGTCGCGGAAGGCCGGCAGGGCGTCGCGCAGTTCGCGCCGGTCGAACTCATGGTTGCCGGGCACCACCAGCACAGGCACTGGCCAGCCGGCGAAGCGTTCGTAGGCCTTCCAGGTGGTGTCGATGTCACCGGCCAGCACCAGCAGGTCCGCCCCCGGGGCAGGCTGGGGGTTGAAGACTTCGGTTTCCAGGTGCAGGTCGGAGAGGATCTGCAGGCGCATGTTCAGGCCTGCGTGCGCCAGCGGTTCATCCCTTGCCGTGGCACTGCTTGAACTTCTTGCCGCTGCCGCAGGGGCAGGGGTCGTTGCGGCCCACCTTGGCGCCTTCGCGCTGCACGGTGCGCACGGTCAGGCGGTCCTGCGCGGTGAGGTCCCACAGCGTCACGGCCGCCTCCACCGCGTCTTCGATGGCCTCGGATTCGCTGTGCAGGGGTTGCTGGCGGTCCAGTTCGGCCACCAGGGCGCGGTCTTCGTCGTTCTCTGGGGGCAGGTGGCGCAGGATGCGCGACATGGCCAGGTGCACCGCATCGTCAGGATGGTCGATGAGGGACTCGAAGACCTGTGCGCCATAAAGAAAGCCCGAGGCCCAGTACACCAGAGCGCGGGAGTGGGGCGGCACGTCGGGCTCGGCATCGGCGGCCGAATCTTGGGAATCTGAGGCCGCGGTGTCACTGACCACCGGGTCGAAGATGCGCTCTTCCGACAAACCACGGATCAGGGCCTCGAAACGGCGTTGGATCAGGCCCCGCACCCGCCCCAGCCAGGCGTCGTCCATCTCGGCCGGAGGCCAGCGGGTGCCGTCGGTGTCCAGCGCGCGGGCCAGCCAATCGGCCGGGGCCACGATGCGCGGCTGCACCGCCACCGCGCACAAGTAGCCGTCCAGCGACACCACGTCCAGCGGGTCCAGTGGCTCGGGGGCCTGCTGCAGCAGGGCGTCGAGTTCGTCGAGTTCAGCGTTGTTGAGGTCGGCCTTCATCCGCGCATTGTCGCGCGAGCCCTAGCGCAGTTGCGCGAAGTAGTGGGCCAGGTCGCCCAGGTCGCGATCAGAGAAGCCCCGCAGCACGCCGTTCATCTGCGTGTCACGCCCTTGGGCCAGGTTGTCGCGGAACTCGCGCATGCTGTGCACCAGATAGTCCTCGCGCTGGCCCGCCAGCCGCGGCATCTGCTGCTGGCCGGCATAGTTCGGCAGGTGGCAGGTACCGCACAGCGCGCGTGAGGCCAGCGTGCGGCCCCGCTCGAACGCCGCGTCGTCGCGGGGTGTGGATTCCGGCTTGATTGGCTGACGGCTGAAGTGATCCGCCAGCGCAATGATCTCGGCATCGTCCACCCCATCCAGCAGCCCCTTCATGGCCGCCACGGGCCGCAGGCCTTCGCGGATGAGGATCAGCGTGTTTTCCAGGAACACACGCGGCTGCGCCGCCAGCGTGGGGCTCAAGGCCAGGTTTGACCTGCCATCGGCCCCGTGGCAGGCGGCACAGGCCGCGGCGCGGGCAGGTGCCGCGGCCGCGGTGGTGGCCGTTGACCCCGAAGCCGGCGCCGCCGTGACCGCAGGGGCCCCACCCGTGGCCCGGGCCCCTTCCGTCACGAAAACCCCGCCCAGGCCCCAGGCACCGATGAGGGCAGCCAGGCCCCAGGCGGCTCGCTTCACCGGCTGTAGCTCACGCGGTAGACGGCACCCAGTTGCTCGTCGGAGATCAACAGGGACCCGTCAGGCTGCTGGTGGATGTAGGCCGGGCGGCCGGCGAAGCTGTCGTCCGCCGAGTTCAGGAAGCCGGTGAGGAAGGGCTTGACCTGCGCATTGCGGCCATTGGCGTCGGTGGTCACCGTCACCACATCGAAGCCGATCTTCTTCGTGCGGTTCCAGGAACCCTTGCGCGCGACGAACATCGCGTTCCTGTATTCCGCCGGGAACATGCTGCCGGTGTAGAAGCGCACGCCCATGGCGGCCGCGTGCGGGCCCATGGTGGCCACGGGCAGGGTGACGCCGTCGCACGGGTTGGCCTTGCGGATGTCGCGGTCGGCCACACCGTTGGCATGGCAGTAGGGGAAGCCGTAGTTCAGGCCCACCTTGGTCATGCGGTTGAGTTCGTCCTCGGGGCCGTCGTCGCCCATCCAATCGCGGCCATGGTCGGTGAACCACATTTCCTTGGTCACCGGATGCCAGTCGAAGCCCACGGTGTTGCGCACGCCGCGTGCGATGACTTCCATGCCACTGCCGTCGGCGTTGTAGCGGCGGATCTGTGCGTATTCCTGGCCCGGGATGCAGATGTTGCAGGGCGCGCCGAAGGGCACGTAAAGCTTGCCGTCCGGGCCAAAGGCCACGTACTTCCAGTTGTGGTGCTGCTCGGGCGGCAGGTTGAAGGCCGCGGTCATGTCCACGGGCTGGGCATTGGGGTTGGTGGCAATGTCGTCAAAGCGCAGCACGCGGTTGATGGCGAACACGTACAGCGTGTTGCCACGTACGGCCACGCCCGCAGGCTGGGTGAGCTTGTCCACCACCACGCGCACCGAGCGGGTGCTGCCGTTGTCGGTGATCTCGTACACGCGGCCGATGCCGCGGGTGCCGACATAGATCTTGCCGTTGTCGGCACGCGCCATGGCACGGCCACCGGGCAGCCCATGCGCCCACAGGTCCAGCTTGAAGCCCGGCGGCAGCTTGAACTGGTTCAGCGGAATCTGCTCGGGCGGCGTGACTGTGAGCTTGCCGGCCAGGGGCGCCAGGGTGGAGTTGGCCTGGTCGGGCGTGCGGCCCTGCTGCCAGGCTTGGGCCACGGGCGCACTCACCACAGCCGACACGGTGGGCGGCTCGGGGGGCGACGCGCAGCCGGCCAACAGTGCGGCGGCGGTGGCCAGGGCGAAGGCCGCCCGCGTCACGTGGCGTGCAGAACGGGCGGCAGTTTGGACGGTGCTTTGTTGGGGCATGTTGTCTCCTGGTTTGTCTTGGTCAAAGCCATCCAACCTTATCGCCAATCAGGGCTTTGGTGTCCACAAGACCCCTCAATGCGCACGACAAAGCAGGACGCAAAAAGGGGGCCGAAGCCCCCTTGATGCGTTCGTTTTGGAGGCGGCGTGTCAGGCCGCCAGCCGCTTCTCGATCTGTGCCTTGGTTTGGCGCAGTTCTTCGGGCAGGTGGTAGGACAACTGCTCGAACAGCTCATCGTGCAGCTTGAGCTCTTCGGCCCAGGCCGCGCGGTCGATGCCGATGACGCTGTCGAACTGGTCGCGGCTGAATTCCAGGCCACTCCAGGACAGGTCTTCGTAGCGGGGGCTGATGCCGAACACATGCTCCACACCTTGCGCGGTGCCTTCCACGCGCTCGAGCATCCACTTGAGCACGCGCATGTTCTCGCCGTAGCCGGGCCACACGAACTTGCCATCGGCGCCCTTGCGGAACCAGTTGACGCAGTAGATCTTGGGCAGCTTCACGCCTTGCCCTTCCAACTTCTGGCCCAGGCTGAGCCAGTGCTGGAAGTAGTCGCTCATGTTGTAGCCCATGAAGGGCAGCATGGCGAAGGGGTCGCGGCGCACCACGCCCTGCTGGCCAGCGGCCGCGGCGGTGGTTTCACTGCCCATGGTGGCGGCCATGTACACACCCTCCACCCAGTTGCGGGCCTCGGTGACCAGGGGCACCGTGGTGCTGCGGCGGCCGCCGAAGATGAAGGCGTCGATGGCCACGCCCTGGGGGTTGTCCCAGTCGGCGTCCAGCACCGGATTGTTTGTGGCGGCCACGGTGAATCGGGCGTTGGGGTGGGCGGCCTTGGCACCGGTTTCCTTGGCGATTTCCGGTGTCCAGCGCTTGCCCTGCCAGTCGGTGAGTTCGGCCGGGGGCACGTCGGTCATGCCTTCCCACCACACGTCACCCTGGGGCGTGAGGGCCACATTGGTGAAGATGGCATCGCGCTGCAGCGAATCCATGCAGTTGGGATTCGTCTTGTGGTTGGTGCCCGGGGCCACGCCGAAGTAGCCCGCCTCGGGATTGATGGCGTACAGGCGGCCATCCTGACCCGGCTTTATCCAGGCGATGTCGTCGCCGATGGTCGTCACCTTCCAGGTGTTGCCTTGCGCGTCCTTCAGACCGGCCGGGGGAATCAGCATGGCGAAGTTGGTCTTGCCGCAGGCGCTGGGGAAGGCGGCGGCCACGTGGCGCTTGACGCCGTTGGGTTGCGTCACGCCCAACACCAGCATGTGCTCGGCCAGCCAGCCCTGGTCGCGGCCCATGGTGGAGGCGATCCGCAGGGCGAAGCACTTCTTGCCCAACAGCGCATTGCCGCCGTAGCCCGAGCCGTAGCTCCAGATCTCGCGGGTTTCCGGGTAATGGACGATGTACTTGGTCTTGTTGCAAGGCCAGGCCACGTCCTTCTGGCCCTCGGCCAACGGGGCGCCCACGGTGTGCACGCAGGGCACGAATTCACCGTTCTCACCCAGCACGTCCAGCACGGCACGGCCCATGCGGGTCATCATGCGCATGTTCACGGCCACATAGGGGCTGTCCGAGAGTTCCACGCCGATGTGGGCGATTGGGGAGCCGATGGGGCCCATGGAGAAGGGCACCACATAGAGGGTACGGCCCTTCATGGAGCCCTTGAAGAGGGCGGGTGTGCCGTCAGGTTGACCCGTCTGCAGCAGGGTGCGCATCTCGGCCGGGGCCATCCAGTTGTTGGTGGGGCCGGCGTCTTCCTTCTTCTGGCTGCAGATGAAGGTGCGGTCTTCCACACGGGCCACGTCCGTGGGGTCGCTGCAGGCCAGGTAGCTGTTGGGGCGAAGTTCGGGGTTGAGCTTCGTCATGGTGCCCGCAGCCACCAGTTCACCGCACAGGCGGTTGTATTCGGCCTCGGTGCCGTCGCACCAATAGACGTCCTTGGCTTGGGTGAGCGCGGCGATGTCGGCCACCCATTGGATGAGGCGCTGGTGGTGCACGTGGGCGGGCACATTGAGGGGGATGCCCGCAGAGTTGACTTGAGTCATGGTGATTCCAGGGAAGTTAAAAGCAGAAGAGATGAGATCGGGTCAGTTGGCTGGTATTTAGACGCGCGTTACACCGCGTTCGACAAAACCGACTGACCCCATCACACCCCGCCGCGCCCTCTTGGAACGCCTGACAGTCCTGCGCTACCCTGGGCGGATGGCCCGGATGCGCGCGAAGACACCACCGCTAAATTCAGTGTACCGATGAAGTAACTGGGGGTGTTTTTGCGGTTATGCAGGAAATGCATAAGGCAATGCACCCCCCAATATTGCGCCCCCCCGATAACCGGGGGGCATCTGGTCACCGGCGGGCCTGTCGAAATTCATTGAATTCTGAACTTTGTTCATTAGAGTCTGAACCGAGAATTGAATATAAGTACCTGAATTAATTTAGAAAATTAGCTTCAGCACCCCATTCAAGCGCTGACTCCCACAAACTGGGCGTGGGCCATCCAGCACGGGAAAGCGCCTAGGTCACCAGCTGGCTTCCAACGAATTAGCTACGCTCAATGCAAACAGCCTGAACGCGTGGCCAAGCCTGTAGTTGTCCACCAGGTATCCTCTTCTACATATGAATGTGTCTGCCTTCTGTATCGCCTTCATCGCCTCTTGCTTGTCAACGATAGCCCACGCCGACCCAATCGCATCCCAGCCCATCACGCCGGATCCGCGATCGCGCATCATCCTGGTGGGGGACTCCACCATGGCGCCCAACACAGGCTACGGGAATGCGCTCTGCGCGCGTGTCACGCCTGCGCTGGATTGCTGGAATCTGGCGCGTGGTGGCCGCAGCACCAAGAGCTTCCGAGCCGAAGGCCTCTGGGACCAATTGATGGCAAGGATGAAGGCCGAGCGGCCCGGCGGCGCCCAATGGGTCCTGATTCAGTTCGGCCATAACGATCAGCCTGGAAAGCCTGGCCGCACCACGGATCTCGCCACCGAGTACCCGGCCAACCTGGCCCGCTATGTCGAAGACGCGCGCGCGATCGGCGCGCGTCCGATCTTGGTGACGCCGCTGACCCGTCGCAGCTTCAAAGGGGCGCAGCTGGATGACCAGTTGCAGCCTTGGAGCGACGCCATGCGGCGCGTGGCCACGGACCAAAAAGTTCCGCTTCTGGACCTGCATGCCTTGAGCATGGCGCTGGTGCAGAAGTTGGGGCAGGCCGAGTCGGACCTGTTGGCCGAGGCGGCGCCCGGAGAGCGGCGGTTCGACCGCACGCACCTGGGCCTGCGCGGCGCGTGCTACTTCTCTGAAATCGTGGCCGATGAGTTGGCCAGGCTCGATCCCGATTTGCGCAGGCCTCGCCAGCCCCTCCCCATCTGCGCCCAGGTGCCGCCGCCCGCGCCGACCCAGTGACCTCAGTCAGCGCGGATCGAAGGGGCCAATGCCCAGGAAGCTTCCCCCCTGCAGCCGCTCCATGGCCGAGCCGGGCTCGAATCGTTTGGCGCTGATTTGCTCGACCCAGGGCAAAGAGAAATCCTGCGGCTGGTAGCCGATGCGCGCCCACCCCTCAGAATTCCACCAACGCCCTTCGTTGTTCGATACGCCATACACGGTGAGGCAACCGACATCCGATGCCGTCAGCGCCGCCTTGACCAGGGCGATGAAGTCGGAATGACTGAGCCAAGTGGCCAGTGCACGAGCGTCTTCCGGCTCCCTCGTGACGGATCCCAGGCGCAGGCACACAGTCTCGACGCCATAGCGATCGAAGTACATCGACGCCAGCCCCTCGCCGAATAGCTTGCTGGCCCCGTAGTAGCCATCAGGACGAAAGGGGTCGGACGGCCCGATGTGCTGGTAACGGGGATAGCAGCCGGTCACATGATTGGAACTCGCGAAGACGACCCTGCGACACCCGTTGAGCCTGCAGGCTTCATAGAGGTTGACCACGCCGCGGATGTTCGCGTCGCAGATGGGCTCGAAGGGCCCTTCCATGGAGATGCCCCCCATGTGGACCACCGCAGAAACGCCACGAAGCAGTTCGATGACGGCAGCGGCATCGGCCAGGTCGCAAGGCCTGTAGACCCCCTGGAGGGAGCCCCCGCCCAGCTCGACTCGGTCACTCAGGCGAAGGGCCGCGTAGCGCTCATCGTCGCCGCACAGGGCGGCCAGCGGCCCGTTCAGCACCCGCCCCAGGTTGCCCGCAGCGCCGGTCAGCAACAGATCACCGCCTTTTGAGGTCGTCGTGTGGTTGTGTTGCATGGCGCGCACCTGGCTGTTTCGAAAATTTGATGTGTCATTATAATAATTCGGAACAATGTTTCATTCCATGGCGGCGTACCTCCCATGATCCGATTTGTAGCGCTGGGCGAGTGCATGCTGGAGGTGCAGGCCCAAGGATTCGGAACGGCCCAGTTCGCATACGGCGGCGACACGTTCAACACGGCCGTCTATCTGCAACGATGTGCTGCTGACGCGCAGATCGAGGTCCACTACGCCACGGCCGTCGGCGAGGACACGCTCAGCGAGCGACTGTTGCAGGCATGGGCCCAGGAAGGCTTGCGGCTGGATGCCGTTCAGCGCCTGCCGGGTTTCCTGCCCGGCCTTTACCTCATCGAAACGGACCCCGATGGGGAACGACGCTTTCACTTCTGGCGCCAGCACAGTGCTGCACGCGAGTACTTCGCGCAGTCCAGCCCCTCGCCCTTGGAGGCGATGGCCTCGCAATGGGATTGGCTTTATGTCAGCGGCATCAGTCTGGCCATCCTGGATGAGCACTCGAGAGCGCGACTGTTCGCGCTCATGCAGTCCATGCGGGCGCGTGGTGCACGCGTCGTGTTCGACAACAACTACCGCCCCAGGCTATGGGCCAGTGCCGGGGATGCGCAACGCGTGTTCGAGCAGGCCTATGGCCACGCGGACATGGCACTGATCACGCTCGAGGATCACCTGGCGGTTCATGGTGCCGCCTCCACCGAAGACGGACTGGCGCAGTTGAGCTTACTGGGTGTCCAGGAAGTGGTCGTCAAGCGAGGCGCTCAGCCCACGCTGGTGCGCAGCGAACACAAGCAACCTTGGATTGAAGTGCCCACCTATCCCGTTGCCCAGGTGGTGGACACCACCGCCGCAGGAGACTCATTTGCCGGCGCCTATCTCAGCCGCCGGCTGCTGGGCCTGGACCCAGCCGCATGCGCCGCATGGGGCAACCGAGTGGCATCTGTGGTCGTCCAGCATCGCGGGGCGATCATTCCCCACGATGCCATGCCCCCCGCGAATTAGGCGCGCTGCCTGAGACGGTAGATGGTGAACAGATTGGTGGTGGCCAAAACCAGTTCAAGGAAGAAGCCGCCGATCGAGCCCACCAACCCGTTGTGCACCAACCATAAGCAGGTACCGACGAGCATCGTCATGCGCATGCGCACATCGCGCAGGAAGAATAAGGCGTAGGTTCCCACCATCGACGCGCAGATGGGCAGCCATGAGACCCAGCCTTCGCTCAGGCAAATGCCCATCGCGAGACTGATCGCCATGAAGCCCATGCCAACGGCGGGGATGGGGTAACGCACCGACGCGACGGACCGGCCCAGCGACACCAAGGCACTGGCTGATGCTGCCATCTGGCCAAGCGCCAGAAAGTGGACCACATAGGCCAGGCACTCCAGCGCCATCAGTACCTTGAAGCGAAAGTCGCTTTTCTGCAGAAAGCAGGCGACTCCCAGCACGAATGCCAGCCACCCCAGCAACTGAGCTGGACTGAACGCATCGGCCAGGTTCATGGCCGCAGTTTGCGGCCCAATTGGCCCCCAGGCATGACGGGCTGGGCCAACTGGGCGAGGTAAACCTCCAGCCATGTGTAACCCAGATCAGGGTGTCGTGAGGCACCGTCGCGAGGATCTGCCGGGTCCAGACCATGCGCCTTTTCCCATTCGTCCGGTATTCCGTCACCATCCCGATCGAGCGGCGCGGCTTGCGCCTGAAGCACGGGCCAGGAGCCGACCTGCTCCTGACTGTCGATGATGTGTCCGCGCCGCAGACGGAAGTCTTCGATGAGACGTTGATCCACGGCATCTCGCTTGAGCGATGCACCGCTGAAGGTCACCACCGCCGAACAATCCTTGTTGTCGCGTGCGGGCTGGATGGCCGGCATGGCAAAGGGCCGTTCCTGCTTGTAGCCCGACGGCAAACCGCCCGGAAGATGACCCTTGTGCGCACGAACGACTGACCAGGGATCAGCCGGCAAGGCGCCGTCCATCGTGTTGCCGGCGAAGTGGGCTTTCGCGCGGGAGCTGCTTTCCTCGAACGCAAAGGCACCACGCGATGAGGGCCCCCTCACGTAGCAGTTGTCCACAAAGTTGTAGGACGAAACCGTGCCTTGAAAGTCCATGTTGTAGCCCGAACGCTCGCCGCCCCAGTTGTAGAACAGGTTGTGACGGAAGTCGAAGAAGCCACCCACAGGATCGACTTCGGGCTTGAGATAGTTGCCCGGACGAGGCATCCGGTCTTGATGATGCAGCCAGAAGTTGTGGTGGAAGCTCACCTTGGCGCCACGGGCCGCACGGGTCAGCGTGCCAAATCCGTGCTCGCTGCCTGGTGGCTTGGCGGCCGTTCGGTTGAGCGACTCGCCGATCAGGCTCCACTGCACGGTGACCTCGTCCCAGCTGCGCTGAGGCGTTGAAAAGCTTGCGGCCACCGACAGGGTTTCATCACTCGACCAACTGGCGGATACATGATCGATGATGATGCGTCGACCCGCCACGACCCCCATGGCGTCGCCATCCACCTTTTGCGCGTCGCCCAGTCGTGATCGGATGAAGCGCACCACGACATCGTCGGCGGCAATGGTGAAAGGATGGTCACGCAGTGTGATGCCATCCCCAGGTGCCGTCTGCCCGGCGATGGTCAGCCGACCATCGCGCACCACGAGCTCACGGCGCAAGGCGATCGTGCCGGAAACAGCGAACACCACTGTTCGGGGCCCCGTTGCTTCGACGGCCTCCCTCAGAGAGCCGCTCCCTGAGTCACCAAGATGGGTGACCGTGTAGACGCGGCCAGCACGCCCCCCTGCTGCGTACATTCCCGCCCCTTGCGCGCCTGGGAAGGCCGGCAAGGGACGGTCTTGAGCGCCACTGCCAACGGATGAGTTGGCATTAAGCGCACTGCCCGGTCGAGGCAACTGGCCAGACGGCGACTCAGGGCTCGAGACGCAGCCCGTCATCAAACCGAACGGGGCTAGGACCAGTGCCAGTAGCCGGGGAGAAAAGGTCACGGGTCTCAGAACTTGTAACGAAGTCCGACCAGGTACTCCCGGCCCGTCACGTGATAGACCACGGAACTGTTGCGTGCACGGCTGATGAACTGGTCATTCGCTTCGTTGGTCAGGTTGACACCCTCCAGGGTCACCTCAAGATTCTTGTTGATCTTGTAGGAGATCGACAGATCAACGTTCAACGTCGCGTTCTTGCCTTCCACGTCGTTGTTGTTCTGGCCCGGCACACGGGTCAAGAACGAACTGCGTGCCGTGGTCGAAACGCGCGCGCTCAACCTTCCGTCATCGTAGTACAGCGTTGTATTCCAAGACGAGGGGCTAAGGCCAATCAAGTCATCGACGATGGTTGCTGTGCTCGTCGGTGAAACCGCGTATGCAATCTTGGAGTTGACGCGGGTGTAGTTCAACAGCACGCCGGTGTGCGTCAGGAATCCGGGAAGCGTGGTGAACGGCTGCTGGACGTTGACCTCAAATCCCTTGAGCTTGCCACCTTGCGTGTTGATTGGTGTCGTCACCTGGAAGACTTCATCACCCGTAAAGTTCGTCGGCAACAATGACTTGGGCAGGCCCGTGTCCTTGAACGCTACGTTCTGACGCAGGCTCTGGATGTAGGTGTCGATGTTCTTGTAGAACAGGCCTAAACCCACGAAGGCGTTTCGGCCGTGATACCACTCGAGGCTTCCGTCCAGCGTATCGGCCCTGAAGGGTTTGAGCAGCGGATTGCCGGTGTTGACGGTGAGCGTACCGCTGGTGCTGATAGAGCCGCCCGGCGAGAGGTTGCCGAGTTGGGGCCGAGACATCACCTTGGCCGCACCAAGACGCAAAACAGTTTCCTTGTTCAGGTCCATGGCCAAATTGACCGAAGGCAGCGTGTCCGTGTAGGAGTTCTCCACCGTGACAGGAGTACCGCCGCCGGTCGCCAGATAGCCCGTCGAGACCATCTCCGTCTTCACGTACCGAACCCCGGCGTTGCCACGAAGCTTTTGACCCCAGAGGCGTGTATTGAAATCGGCCATCAGGAAGCCGCCCGTGTCCGTCTCGGTGATGTTGCGGTTGTTGCCGCGCGCATTGCCGTTGGTGATCGACGACAGGGTGTAGTCACCCGGGCCGTTCAGCGGCCCACTCTGAAGGCAGTTGCAGTAGATGTTGTACGCCTGCGTGATGGCAGCCAAGTTCGGAATCACCCAACTTGTTGCCGAGCCGGCTGGCAGTGACAGGCCTCGACCGAAGCCCGTCAAAGTCGTCATGAGGCTGTTCAAGGCGACTCCGGCCGGCGGGGCATAGATCGTTTCAGAGCCACGCCTGGATTCGTAGGTACTGAACGTGTACCTCTTCAGATCCACACCCGCATTCAGGGTGAGTCGGTCGGGAATCGCGTCCCAGGCAAAGCTGAGGTGGCGAAGGTCGTTGGTGTTCTCCGAGCCCTGTGGGCGAATGCGAATCTCGCTTGGCGTCGCGTTGGCCAGGCTGGTTGCACCGGCAGGAACGGGGAAGATCGTCAGCCCTGACCCGATCATGGCGGGGTTGATGCCCCAATTGATGGCAGGAAGCCGGTCGTTGTTTCGGAAGTCGATTGAGAATCCGTTGGCGTTCGGCGCATCCAGCGTAGTGGTGGTCTGGATGGGGTTGGAAAACACAGACTGAGCCCGGCCTGCCCGTGCCGTCACCTTCAGAGAGTCGGTGATGTTGTGTTCCAGGGTCAGGGTAGGCTGCTTGAAGACCGTGCTCAGCTGATCGAAGCGGGATTCAGCCCGCAGATCCACACCGTCGTAGCGGCCGTACAACAAGGCGCCGCTCGGGGAGTATTGCGTCTCCAATACGGAAGTCTGTGGCTTGCCGCCCGCGCTTGCCGCGCGGCTGAAGGAAATGGCAGACAGGAAGTCCTCTTGGCGCGTCGCATTGAGCTTCGCATACATGAGGTCAAAGGTCGCCAAGGTGTCCGGTGTAGGACGCGCCTGCAGAGAGGCCGTAACCCCGAGGCGGTCCTGGTCATGGGTCAGACGGCCATAACGCGGGAGTCGCGGATGGAAGTTCTCAGCCTTGTTCGCCTCAGCAAGGGCTGCCGGATCGGAGCCCGCCGCCTTCCAGCCACCAGAGGAGGGACCGTTATCCCAGCGCACCGTGCTGAACCCTTCCTCGAAAGAGTTTCTGCGCGATTGCGCGACCGACAGCAATGCGCCGAATTTGCGGTCTTCGGTCGTGTTGCTGATGAGGAAGGCCGTACGAGGATCGGTCTTCTGGGACAAGTCGTTGTAGCGCCCTTTGACGGATGCCATCGCCGTGAACCCGCGCAGATCGAACGGTCGCATGGTCTGCAGGTCAACGGTGGCGCCAAGTGATCCTTCGTCGACATCTGCGGACGCACTCTTTCGAACGGTAATGCTGCTGAACAGCTCCGAGGCAAAGACGTTGAAGTCGAAGCCACGCGACCGGTTGTTCCCCCCAGAGCTGTCGGTCCCGCCTGTGGTGGCCAGCGCCTCGATTCCGTTGATCCGCACCCGCGTGAAATCACTGCCGAGTCCGCGAACGGTGATGTTGCGGCCCTCGCCGGCATCTCGGTCGATCACCACGCCGGGTACCCGCTGGAGACTCTCAGCCAAATTCGTATCGGGGAACTTGCCGATGTCCTCCGACCGGATCACATCGACGATGCCTCGATCCTCACGCTTGTTGTTCAGTGCACTTTCGAGCGAAGCTCGCAGGCCGGACACTTCCACGCGCTCGGGCGCGGGCGCTGTCTGTGCATGGGCACTTCCCACAACAGCGAGGGCTGCCAGGGCGGTGGTGGAGAGGGTGAATCTCGAGCGCTTCATCGCCCGCTGCTGGTGGGTGGACATGAGGGAGTCTCCTGGATATGTTGCTGGGGGTTGACGCAGCCTGGACAGAGGGTCACAGGTAGTCGTCCCTCCTGGGAGAGAACTGGTCGAGCAGCAGGCTCCCGTCCTCCAGTGAAAGTGCACCGTGGGTGTGATGGCGGGGTGCGATGAAGGCGTCGCCGGCTTTCAGGACGCGCTTGACGCCGGCCACCTCGATCTCGAACGAACCCTTGATGACGAAACCAATTTGGTCGTGCACGTCATGTGAATGCGGCGTGCCGATAGCGCCTTTGTCGAACTGCATCAGTACGGACATGAGTTCGGCGGTGTGGCCGACGATCTTGCGCCGAATACCACCGCCGAGCTCCGTCCAAGGCGTTGCGTCGTGGTCAAAGAAGTTGGTCACGGCAGGGTCTCCGATGTCGGAACGTTGTAATAAACGAACTGTAGATGACGATCATAAAAAAAGAAACATTGGTTCACTAATTAAAAACCCGAATTTCGGATTGATGCTCAATCGCTACACTTCAGGGTTGTCACGGGTACACAGCCCACCCCGCACTAGAGAGGAACGCCATGGAAATCCGCCAACCAGTCCACAGTGAACACGCCAAAACCCTCGACACCGAGGGGCTGCGGCGCCACTTCTTGGTCGATGGTCTGTTTGTCCCCGACCAAGCGACGCTCACCTACAGCCAGATCGACCGGATCATCGTGGGGGGCATCCTGCCGGTCAGCAAGGCCGTCACCTTCTCGGCGGAACTGGGCCGACATACCGGCACCGACTATTTCCTGCAACGCCGCGAACTGGGCCTGATCAACATCGGCGGCGCGGGCCGCGTGACGGTCGACGGTACGGTGTACGAAGTGGGTGCGCGCGAAGCGCTTTACGTCGGCCAAGGGGCGAAGGAGCTGGCCTTCGAAAGCAAGGATGCGGCCCAGCCGGCGAAGTTCTATTTCAACTGTGCGCCGGCGCATACCCACTACCCGAACAAGAAGGTCACCCTGGCCGAAGCGTCGCCCGAGACGCTGGGCGCGCCCGAGACGAGCAACCGTCGCACCATCTACAAGTACCTGGTGCCCGACGTGCTGCCCACTTGCCAGCTGCTCATGGGCATGACGCAGCTCGAACCCGGCAGCCTGTGGAACACCATGCCGTGCCACACCCACGACCGCCGGATGGAGGTGTACTTCTACTTCGACATGTCCGAGCAGGCCGTGGTCTTCCACATCATGGGCGAGCCGACCCAGACGCGCCACCTCGTCGTGCGCAACGAGCAGGCGGTGATCAATCCCAGCTGGTCCATGCATTCAGGTGTCGGCACGCAGGCCTACACCTTCATCTGGGGCATGGTGGGCGAGAACCAGGTGTTCAAGGACATGGACCACGTCCCCATGACCACGCTGCGCTGATCCCCCTGTACCGAATGTCTTCCCGCTTCACGCCCATCCCGAACGAAACACCATGACCTTCAGCAAATTCGACCTCTCCGGCAAGGTGGCACTCGTCACCGGGTGCAACACAGGCCTGGGTCAGGGGATGGCCATCGCACTGGCACAGGCCGGTGCCGACATCGTGGGCGTGAACATCAGCGACGCAGCCGACACGGCTGAATCAGTCAGCCAGGCTGGCAGGCGATTCCATTCGGTCATGGCCAACCTGGGCGATACGTCGACCATTCCGCACGTCGTCGAAGGTGCGATTGGGGCATTCGGCAAGATCGACATTCTGGTCAACAACGCCGGCATCATCCGCCGTGAAGACGCCATCAACTTCTCGGAGAAGGACTGGGATGATGTGATGGACCTCAACCTGAAGTCGGTGTTCTTCCTCTCGCAGGCCGTGGCTCGCCACTTTATCGCCAGGCGTGCGGGAGGCAAGATCATCAACATCGCCTCGATGCTGTCCTTCCAAGGCGGGATCCGCGTGCCGTCCTACACGGCCAGCAAGAGCGGTGTCATGGGCGTCACGCGGCTGATGGCCAATGAGTGGGCCAAGCACGGCATCAATGTCAACGCCATCGCACCGGGCTACATGTCCACCAACAACACCGCAGCCTTGCGAGCGGACGAGGCGCGCAATGCGGCGATCCTGGAGCGTATTCCGGCCGGGCGTTGGGGGCTGCCGGAAGACTTGGCAGGCCCCGTCGTCTTCCTGGCCTCCGCAGCCGCCGATTATGTCAACGGCTACACCATGGCCGTCGACGGTGGCTGGCTGGCCCGTTGAGGGTCGCACAACCTCTGCCCGTCATCCGGTAACCGAGCAACGCACATGTACGAGAACAAGCGACTGGGCTTTGCGTTTGCTCTGCCGTTCCTGCTCGGCATCATCCTCTTCAAGCTGTTTCCGTTCTTCGCCAGCTTTGCCCTGAGCTTCAGCCAATACGACCTCATTGATCCGCCGGAATGGGTCGGGGTGCGCAATTACGAAGAGCTGGCGCTGCATGACCCGCTGTTCCGGCAATCGCTGGGCGTCACCATGTTGTTCGTAGCCCTGGCGGTGCCCCTGCGGGTGGGCTTTGCACTGCTGGTGGCCCATGTCCTGAACTTCAAGCTCAAGGGCATCAACTTCTTTCGCGCCGCGTTCTACATCCCCTCCATCCTTGGAGGCTCCATCGCGGTCGCGGTGCTGTGGCGTTTCATCTTTGCCCGCAACGGCCTGGTGAACCTCCTGCTGGCGCAGCTCGGATTCGAGCCCTTGCCGTGGCTGGCCGACGAGCATCTCTCGATCTGGACCATCGTCCTGCTGTTCACCTGGCAGTTCGGCTCGTCCATGGTCATCTTCCTAGCGGCACTCCAGAACGTACCGACCTCGCTCTACGAAGCGGCCGAATGCGACGGCGCTTCCAAGTTGCAGCAGTTCTTCAAGATCACGGTGCCTCTCATCACACCGGTAATCTTCTTCAACCTGATCATGCAGATGGTCCACGGTTTTCAGGAATTCAACGGCCCCTACATGATCACCGAGGGTGGTCCGCTGTCATCCACCTACATGCTGACGCTCTACATCTACGACCAGAGCTTCCGCTATTTCAACCTGGGATACGGCGCGGCGCTTTCCTGGGTTCTGTTTGCCATCGTCGGTGCGTTGGCGGCCCTCTCGTTCTGGAGCTCCCGCTTCTGGGTTTTCTACGCGGGCGAAAAGGACATCAAGTGACGGACCTCGACAAACAAGCACCCGTAGCTTGGGGTCGCTACCTGATCCTGGGAACGGTGGCCTTGGTGATGCTCTACCCCTTGCTGTGGCTGGTCGGGGCATCGTTCAAGAGCAACTCGGAAATCTTCAGCTCACCCGGGTTCGTGCCCAGCGGCATCGACTTCAAGTCCTACGCTGCAGGGTGGAAGACCAGCACCGAATACACCTTCGCGACCTACTTCCTCAACAGCTTCCTGATCACGATACCCAAGATCATCGTGACGCTCATCTCCTGCGTGTTCGTGGCCTACGCCTTCGCCCGATTCGAGTTCTGGGGAAAGAAGACGATGTTTGCGGTGATGGTGAGCACGATGATGTTGCCACTGATCATCCTGCGCATGCCGCAGTACCTCATGTTCCGCGAGATCGGGTGGCTGGACACCTACCTGCCGCTGGTGGTCCCCTCGGCATTCGCCACCGACACGTTCTTTGTGTTCATGCTGGTGCAGTTTCTGCGCGGGATTCCGCGCGACATGGAAGAGGCCGCCCTGATCGACGGCTGCAACGCAGTCCAGATGCTGTGGCACATCATCGTGCCGCTGCTCAAGCCGGCCATCATTTCCGTCATCGTGTTCCAGTTCATCTGGACGATGAACGACTTCATGGGCCCCTTGATCTACCTGGCCAGTGTCGAGAAGTACCCCGTCTCACTGGCCTTGAAGATGAGCATCGGCGCCACCGAAGAGGTGGAGTGGGCCAATGTCATCGCCATCAGCGTCGTGGCGCTGATTCCATCGGTGGCGGTGTTCTTCGCAGCCCAAAAACATTTCATCGAAGGTGCCGCCACCAGCGGCGTCAAGGGTTGATCGCCGCCTGTTGGTGAGCACCCGCTGGAGCACGAATTGGCACAACTGAGCCTCAAGCAGATCAAGAAGACCTACCCCAACGGCTTCACAGCGGTTCACGGGGTCGATCTCGACATTCGAGACGGTGAATTCATGGTTTTCGTGGGACCGTCCGGTTGCGCAAAGTCGACGCTGCTGCGCATGATTGCAGGCCTGGAGAGCATCACGGGAGGCGACCTTTTCATCGGCAACCGCCGTGTGAACGATCTGGCCCCCAAGCAGCGCGGCATCGCCATGGTCTTCCAGAACTATGCGCTGTATCCGCACATGCGGGTGTACGACAACCTGGCCTTTGGCTTGAAGTTGGCCGGCACCGAAAAGAGTGAACTGGACCGGCGAGTGCGACAGGCTGCGCAACTGTTGGAGATGGAGCACCTGCTGGACCGCTACCCCAAGCAACTCAGTGGTGGGCAGGCGCAGCGTGTGGCGGTGGGCCGCGCGATCGTCAAGAAGCCCGAGGTCTTCCTCTTTGACGAGCCCTTGTCGAACCTGGATGCCAAGCTGCGCGCCTCCATGCGGGTGCGGCTGACGGAGCTGCACCGCACCCTGCGCGAATCGGGTCAACCCGCCACCTCCATCTATGTGACCCATGATCAGGTCGAGGCCATGACCATGGGCGAACGCATCTGCGTGCTGCGTGAAGGCCGCATCCAGCAGGTCGACACACCGACCGCGCTCTATGACCGCCCCGCCAACGCCTTCGTGGCCAGCTTCATCGGCTCACCTGAGATGAACATCGTGCCGGCAAACCTGCATCGGCAGCAGGGCACACTGGGTGTCATGGTGGGCGGTGCGTGGCTGCCGCTGAGCGCAGATGCAGCAGCAGCACTTGAGCGCTCAGGCCGCGGGCAGGCCGACGAACAGGTAAAGCTCGGGTTGCGCCCTGAACACCTGGGTGTCGTGCGAAGCGACAGCGCAGAGGACACCACGTTCAAGGCCACGTTCCGTTTCATGGAACACATGGGCGCTGAGGTATTCGCCTATGTCTCCTTGGGCGATGTGGAGTTGACGATCCGGGTTCCGTCTGACGATGCAGCGGCGCTGGCCCGCGCCGTCCGCGGGGACCGTTTGGTTATCCGCGCCCAGATGGCGCGCGCCCACCTGTTTGACAAAGAGTCCGGTGTGTCTCTCTTGGCCTAACCACGACGGCAACGGACTGCAACATGGCTGATGTTCACCCACCGAAGATTCGCCGCCGCAGCCTGCTGGCGCTGGGTGCGGCTGCATGGGCTGCCCCCCTTTATCTGCAAGCCCAGACCGCCGCGCGGACGCTGCGCTTTTCCTGGTGGGGAGGATCGGGCCGCCACGAGGCAACCCTCAAGGCGATTGCCCTCTTTGAACGCGACCATCCAGGCGTACGCATCAAAGCCGAGTACATGGGCTTTGCGGGCTACCTGGAGCGCCTAACGACACAGATCGCGGGACGCTCCGAGCCTGATGTGATGCAGATCAATTGGGCATGGTTGGCCATGTTCTCCAAGCGGGGAACGGGCTTCCGGGACCTGCGCCAGCATGCGGATCTGATCGACTTCCCCGAGTTCGACGAGTCCGATCTGGCGTACGCTGACATTGGGGGCAAGCTCAATGCCCTGCCGGCGTCGTTCACCGCACGCGTCCTGCTGTGGAACCAGGCGGCCTTCAATCGGGCCGGGTTGGCGCTGCCGCGCACCTGGGACGAGCTGTTCGCAGCCGGCCGTGCGTTTCGCCGCGCCAACGGAACCAAGGCCTATGCGCTGGACGGCGAGCTGTACGACATGATCCTGCTGTCCTTGGCGCAGATCCAGCAGACCCATGGCAAGGCCTATCTGCACCCCCACGAGCCGCGGGTGGAGATGAGTGCCGAAGCGGCCCTTGAGTGGGTGCGGCTGTACCGTCGTTTGATCGACGAGGAAGTGGCCACGCCGCTGCCCCTGCGGGCCAGCCTGGGCGGTGCCGAAAAGCCCACCGAGCAGCAACCCGACTGGGTAGTGGGCAACTGGGCCGGCAACTACACCTGGGATTCGGTGATCAGCCTGCGACGCTCCACCTTGAACGCCCAGCAGCAGCTGGCGCTCGGCGAATTCCCCACCGTACCGTCGCCCCTGGACAGCGGCATGTTCGGCAGGCCCACCTTGATGTATGCCGTCAGCCGCAACAGCCGTGAGCCCGACGTGGCCGCACGGTTCGTGAACTACATGACCACCAGTGCTAAGGCGCACGAGGTGCTGGGCCGCACCCGCGGCTTGCCCGGCACACGCAAGGCCTTTGCGACGGTGCAGGCCAGTGGCAAGGCCAGCCCGCTCGAGCTGGCCGCGTTCGAGCAGATCGCGAATGTGCGCCGCTCAGGGCGGCTGTCGCGGCCCTCTCCCTTGTTCGAGCACGCCCGCATGCACCGCTTCATGCGGGAGATCTTCGAACGGGTGGCCTACCGCAAGGTCTCTGATGCCGAAGCCGCACAACGCCTGGTCCATGAGGGTCAGGCCCTGATCCAACGAATCGGTTGAACCCATGAAACTGCAACAACGCCAGCTCTCGTTCGTCACGCGCCGCGACCCCGACACCGGTGCCGAAGTCACCCGCCTGACGCCCCTGGACGTCACCTGCCACCGCAATTACTTCTATCAGAAGTGCTTCACCAACGACGGCAAGAACCTGCTGTTCGCCGGCGAGTTCGGCCCCGGCTCGGCATGGAACTACCACCTGTTGAACCTCGAAAAACAGGTCGCGACGCAGTTGACCGACCAGCCGGGGGAGAACACCTTCGGGGGTTTTCTCAGCCCCGATGACCACTACCTGTATTTCGTGCGGGCCGAGCGGCAGTTGATTCGCCTGGACCTGCGAACCTTGGAGGAGGAAGTGGCCTACACCGTACCGGAAGGTTGGGTGGGCTACGGCACCTGGGTCGCCAACAGCGCCTGCACCAAGATGGTGGGCATTGAGATCCGCGCCAGCGACTGGTTCCCCTTGAGCGACTGGCAGAAGTTCCACGAGATGTACCACCGCAAGCCGCGCTGCAGGCTCTTCCGGATTGATCTGCAGACGGGACAGCGTGAGGTGATTTTGGAAAAGGACGGCTGGCTCGGTCATCCCCAGTACCGCCCGTTTGACGACACCACCGTGGCCTATTGCCACGAGGGCCCGCACGACCTGGTGGATGCACGCATGTGGTTCATTAACGAGGACGGCACCAACATGCGTTGCGGCAAGGTGCACGAGGAAGGCGAGAGTTGCACCCACGAATTCTGGGTGCCCAACGGGTCGGCCATGATCTATGTGTCCTACCTCAAGGGCGAGACGGAACGGTGGATCTGCTCACTCGATCCCGTCACCCTGGCCAACAAGCGCCTGGTCCACATGCCGCCCTGCTCCCACCTGATGAGCAACGATGACGGTTCGCTGATCGTGGGCGATGGGTGCGGCTCGCCGGCGGATGTCGCCGATGGCGGCTCACACGAGATCAAGACCGACCCCTACCTATATGTGTTTGACCTGAAGGCGGGCACCACCCGGGCCGTGGCCCGACACGACAGCAGCTGGGAGGTCTACAAGAGCAACCGCCAGGTGACCCATCCCCACCCTTCATTCACGCCGGATGGAAAGGGCATCCTGTTCAGCTGCGACGCTGAAGGGGAACCGGCTCTCTACATCGCTTCGATGGCCCGTGCCTGAGCTTCATGTACGACGGGTGCTGGCGGCGTGGGCCGTACTGGCAAGCTTGACCGCGTGCGCACCCGCCTTGACCATTCCTGACGTGGCTCACCGCGCAGCCCACACCCCGCCTGCCCCCGCGGCAGCCGACGAGGAAGGCATCCGGTGGCGGTCGCTGTACCTGGATGACTGGCAGCCCGAGTCGTCGGTGCACTCGAATGAATGGGTTGCCGACGCAGTGGTGGCCGCCGACGGATCCGGTACCCACCGCAGCGTACAGGAGGCCATCGATGCACAGCCGAGCCGAGGGCGCGGTTCAGCTCCGGGCATCGCTGCGCGCAGGATCCTGATCAAGCCGGGTCGCTACGCCGAGCTGGTATGCGTTCGAGACAAGGGGCCGCTGGTGCTCTACGGGTTGGGTGATCCGCGCGAGACCGTGATCACCGGCAACCTGCACGCGGCGATACCGAAAGCGCCGGGCAGCGCGGTTCACCCTTGCATGCCGGCGGATGCTGCCGCGGTGGTCGGAACCTTCGCCAGCAGCACGATGATCGTTCACAGCCATGACGTGACGCTGGTGGGCTTCACCGTCGCCAACACCGCCATGGACGCCGTTCGGAATGGACAAGGCTACCCGGACGGTGCTGCCGAGTCGGGCGGTGCGCAGGCGGTGGCGCTGACCGTTCGCGGCGACCGGGTTCGCCTGCACCGCATGAGGCTTCTGGGTCACCAGGACACCTTTCTGGCCGATCAGCGGCCCGGCGACCGCCGCCATCGTGTGGTCGTGTCCCACAGCATGATTGCCGGCGACGTCGACTTCATCTTCGGAGCGTCCCGCCTGGTGATTGAAGATTCGCTGATCGTCAGCCGCAGCGGGCGACGTGCGCCAGGACAAGGGGGCTACGTGCTGGCACCCAGCACGGCCCACGATGAACCCTATGGATTCCTGGTCCACCGCAGCAGGCTGTTGGGCCAGCCGGGATTGGCGCCCCAGTCCATCCACCTGGGGCGCCCGTGGGACGCCGGCGTGGCACGTGGCCAATGGATTCCCGGGCGTTCTCCAAACGGGCAAGCCTTGATCAGGGACAGCGATCTGGGCGCGCATCTGGCGGGTTGGGCTCGTTCAACGGCCTGGCGGCAGCCCGATGCACAAGGTGCCCAGGCATTTCGCACCAACGCGCGAGACAACCGCTCATCGAACGAATGGGCACCTGCCGAGTTGCCATGAAGCGGGATTCCAAGGTCGACCGCCCCCGCGAAAAGATGGACAATTCAAACTATTCGAAACACCGTACCGACTGAAGCGAAACAAATGGAAGACGATAGCCTGGATGTCCGGCAACAGCCTGAATCGGTCGCGGCGGTACTCAAGGTCTTTGCCATCCTGCAGGCATTGGGTGAGAAGGGCGACATTGGCATCTCGGAGCTCTCCATCCGGTTGGCCATGCCCAAGGCCACGGTGTACCGGTTCCTGCAGACGATGATCACGCTGGGGTTTGTGCGCCAGGGGGAAGACTCCGAGCGCTACAGCCTGGACATCAAGATGTTCGAACTGGGTGCCAAGGCCCTGGCTCAACCCGACCTGGTGGATGTGTCCAAGCACGCCATGCAGCGGATTGCCGACCTGACCGGCGAAACCGTGCACCTGGGAACGCTGATCGACAGCGAGATCATCTACGTGCACAAGATCGACTCCAAGCACATGCTGGGGATGTACTCGCGCATTGGCCGACGTGCACCCCTGCACTGCACCGCCATCGGCAAGGTGCTGTTGGCATGGGAGCACCCCGAGCGTCGCGACCGCATCCTCGAAGGGGTGACGTTCACCCGTTACCGCGACAAGACGATCACGAATCGTGAGGACTACCTGCAGGAACTGGAGCGCACGCGCCAGCAGGGTTTCAGCGAAGACCGCGAGGAATTCGACGACCACATCCGGTGTCTGGGAATTCCCATCTTCGACCGCCTGGGCCAGCCCATTGCAGGGATGAGTGTGTCGTTCCCGACGTTTCGATTCGACATCCAGCAGACGCCCCGGTACGTCGAGATGCTGCAGACCGCCAGTCGCGAAGTATCGGCGCGGCTGGGCTGCCAACGCTACCCGCTCGACGCTCAGTCGGCCAACTGAGCGCCTTTTAGCAGTCCAAGGGAGGGCCGCAGTTCCAAGCGGCCTTCCAGGGTCTGAGAGGGCGCCAGCACATGCCCGCCTACCGTGGCGGCCCCACGGCCAGCCAGGTTCATCCAATCGGCGCAGTGGGAGACGGGTTCCACGCAGAAGAACTCGCGGTGCGCGGGTGTGTACAGGACGACCACGTCCAGCGGCGCTGTTGCGCGCATCTCAAGCGCCACGCCGCGCGCAGGCCATGACAGCCGCGCTTGCCGACTCCAGCCGGTGAAGTGGTGGTCCAGATCGAGTGAGCCCACCGTCACGCCGCGCGCCAGTTGCGGTGCAAGGGCGGCCGGCTCCCAGGCCAGCGGCATCTTCTCGGCGTCGACTGTCCACATGCCGTGGACCTCGGTTTCGAGATGCGCGCCCACCGCGTCGGGAAAGTAGCAGTGGTGGCCGATCCCGGCCGGCATGGGTGCGGTGTCCTGGTTGGTCACCGAAATGTCGATGCACAAGGCACCATCGGTGCCAAGCCGAATGCGTTGCATCGCGTCGAACCGGTAAGGCCACGCGGAATCCGGTGCGTGCGCCCACACCAGAGTGATCTCGGCCTGTGAATGATTTTGGGCTTGAACGTGGGATTGAACCCGCCACGGCGCCTGCCAGGCCAGCCCGTGAGAGGCATGAGGAGCGGAGCGAGGATCCGGCACCGGTCTGATAGGTCGCCCCCCGAAATCGGTGCGCGCATCGCGCATCCGGTTGCTCCAGGGCACCAGGGGAAAGGTGCCCATTCCACGGGCTTGGTCTGTGCTCCAGGCCGCTTCATCTGCGGAGCGGAGCCAGTCCACCGCGCCATCGGCTGCGTGTGTAAAGAATCGCCCGATGGATCCCCCGGCTTCGGGGGCGATCCACACTTCATGCATACCATTACGCAGAGTGATGCGCTGGCTCATGGCAAGGTCTTAGATAGTCGTGGCCAACGGCTGAACCGGGGCTCCGGCTCGCCCCTGGCAGGGCTGGGCAAGTGAACGACCGCCCCGCCCCAAGGATCCATCCAACCGAGCGGGCGCGCGTCGATGGAGGCCACGATCAAGCTCGTCATGTCGGGTCCACCAAAGCAGCACATGCTAGGCTTTCGCTGTGGCACCTGAATGGAGTGAATCAACCGCCCCTGATCATCAAGTGCATACACGACCGATCCGTCATTGCCACAGATCCAATAGTTCCCATCCGAGTCCATGGCGGCACCGTCAGGACGTCCGGCCATGTTTCGCATGTTGAAGTAGTCGACCCTGGGTCCCAGAGCGCCGGTGGGTTCATCGAGCGCCATGCGCCAGATCTGCTGCGACGATGGATGAGAGTCGGACAGGTAGAGGGTCTTGCCGTCAGGCGACACGGCCAACCCGTTGGGCGTGCGCAGTTCCTTCACCCAAGGGCCGGTCAACCCGCGCTCATCCAGGCAGTACAACCCGCCCCAGGCGGTGGTCACTGAACCGTCCGTGCACATCGTGCCAACCCAAAAGCGACCCGAACGGTCGCACCGGCCGTCATTGAAACGCATCGATGGCGCGGGGTGAGTCAACTGAGCGATCGTACTCAGCGTGACCTTCTCACTGTCCAGTTCTACCTCGACGATTTCGGTTTCCATCGCGGCCAGGAGCGTGCCGCGGTCGGTGAGGCTGATGCAAGCGACTCGTTGAGGCAAATCCCAGAAGGCGTGATCCTCGGAACCCCATCTCCATCGGTGTATCCGCCGCCGTTCAATATCGACGGCGTAGAAACACTGGTGGAGGTTGTCCCAGATTGGTGACTCACCGAGGACGAGACGATCACCGGCCAGCACATGGATCAGAGCGGTCATGAGGAGGGTCCCGATGGCGGACGGCGAAGCCATCTTGCGAGGAAGAGGTCGATGTTCTTGACCACCGCAGAGAACCACGGCTCGAATAACCAGAAGGTATGCGGCGAATCAGGCAGCGCGATAACTTCGGAATGAATTCCTGCTGCCTGCAGTCGCTCGCGCATGAGCTCTCGGCCCGGCAAGACGGGGGTGACCGCCGTGCTCTGCATGAACAGTGTCGGCGCACTGTGCAGGCCCACCTGATGCACCGGTGAGGCTGCCCTCCAAACGTCCGGTCGACTCGCGTAAGTCCCTCCGAGGAATCGCGTGGGGGCACTGGGTTGACGCGCCTGTGCCGAAATGAACTGTGGGTCCGTAAAGTCGGCAAGGCCATCCAGGCTGACGACAGCCGACAACCGAACGCCTGCATCGTTTCTCGCGCCAAGCAGCGCTGCCAACTGCCCACCGGCAGACGCGCCCACCGCGGCCACTCGGTCGAGATCCAGTTGCCAGCGGGAGGCGTTGTCGCGCAGCCAACGCAGCGCCGACTGCAGATCATGCAAGGGCGCGGGGAAGCGACCAGCCTCCCCCAGTCGATAGCTGACCGGCACGGCCACCCACCCGCGGACGGCCAGTTCGGCCGCCAGGGTCGACTCCATGCTGCGGTCACCTGCCTCCCACCCACCGCCGTGAACGATGAGCACGACTGGCCTCGGCAACTCATCATTCAAGCGCCAGATGTCGAGCGAAAGCGGACCCTGCTCCGTCTGTGCGTAGGGCTGATCGCGCACGGCTCGAATGTGACCCCCCATGGGGATGGAGGGCCTGACGATGTTGGGATACACCCGCCTCGTGGCTTCCTCTGCTGAGTCCAGCGTGAAGCTGGTCTGCGGCAGCGCGCTGACCGGTGCAGCCAATGCGACCACCAGCACCAGGCGAAGAAACAGCCAGATCTGCATGGATCCTTAGTGCTCGGATGGAGCCTCAGTACTGCGCAGCCAAGGGGCCCTTCGAGTCGCTGCGGTATTTGTCGGTCAAGGCCTGGGACGCCATGCGCAACACGCCCAGGTCGCTGCCCACACCCACAAAGCGCATGCCCTGTGCGAGATAGCGGCGGGCATCGGCCTCGGCGGGCGCCAAGATGCCGGTCGCTTTGCCGGCGGACGAGGCCGCCGCATGCACCTGAGCGATGGCCGCCTGCACATCAGGATGATTGGGATTGCCCAGGTGCCCATAAGACGCCGCCAGGTCGGACGGGCCGATGAACAGCGCATCCACGCCCTCAACTGCGGCAATCTCGGCTGCCGCTTCCACGCCCGCCCGGTTCTCGATCTGCACGAGCACCGCGATCTCGTCGTTCGCTCCAGCGTGATACCCCCCCACGGCGCCATATCGATTGCCCCGGTGCGACACACTCACCCCCCGCACGCCCTGCGGCGGATAGCGGGTGGCTGCCACCGCAGCGCGCGCCTGTGCCGCGTTTTCAACGAAGGGAATGAGAAGGTTGGAGGCGCCGGCATCCAGCAGGCGCTTGATCTCCACCGTGTCATTCCACGAAGGGCGCACGATGGGCGCACTCGTGCTGTCCTTGAGCGCCATCAGCTGTGGAATGAGCGACAGCACGTCGTTGGGCGCGTGCTCCAGGTCCACCAGCAGCCAGTCGAAGCCGGCCACACCCAGAACCTCGGTGGTGATGGGGCTGCCCAAGGAAAGCCAACAGCCGATGAGGGTTCGCCCTTCGCGCAGGCTGCGCCTGAATGTGTTGGGAAAAGCGCTGTAGGGGCGCCGAGCTTCTTGGGACTCACTCATGAAGATTCCTCTCGTTTCATCGCACCAGACAGGGCCGCTTCGGATCGAAGGCCCACCCCGGTATCAGGTATTGCATGGCCACGGCGTCGTCGCGAGCACCCAGACCATGCGCCAGATAAAGCGCGTGCGCCTTCTCCACTTCAGCCATGTCGAGTTCCACCCCGAGACCCGGCTTCTGGGGCACCTGCACGTGGCCACCCGTGATCTTCAGGGGCTCGCGGGTCAAACGCTGTCCGTCTTGCCAGATCCAATGGGTGTCGATGGCGGTCACCCGGCCGGGTGCAGCCGCAGCCACATGGGTGAACATGGCCAGAGACACATCGAAGTGGTTGTTGGAATGTGAACCCCAGGTCAAATTCCAATCACGGCAGGTCTGAGCCACGCGCACACTGCCAGCCATGGTCCAGAAGTGGGGGTCGGCCAGCGGAATGTCCACGCTTTGCAGGGACAGCGCGTGCGTGAGCTGACGCCAATCGGTGGCCACCATGTTGGTGGCGGTCGGCAGCCCGGTTGCGCGCTTGAACTCGGCCATCACCTCACGGCCTGAGAACCCGCCCTCGGCGCCGCAGGGGTCTTCCGCATAGGCCATCACCCCGTGTAGGTCGCGCAGCAGGCGAACCGCGTCCTTGAGCAGCCAACCCCCGTTGGGGTCCAGCGTGACGCGGGCCTCGGGAAAGCGCTCATGCAGGGCGCGCACGGCGTCGACTTCATCTTCACCACGCAGCACGCCGCCCTTGAGCTTGAAATCCTGGAATCCGTATCGGGCATGGGCCGCTTCGGCCAGCCGGACAATGTCCTGTGGCGTCATCGCCTTCTCATGACGCAGACAACTCCAGTCGTCCGCGTTGGCGAATTCATCCGTTGCAGCCATATAGGGCAACGGTGTCTTCGTGCGGTCACCCACAAAGAACAGATAGCCCAGCATCTGCACTGAATCCCGCTGCTGCCCCTCACCCAACAGGGCCGCCAAGGGCAAGTCCAGAAATTGCCCCAGTAGGTCGAGCAGGGCGCACTCGATGGCAGCCACCGCATGGATGGTGATGCGCAGGTCGAAGGTCTGCAGTCCACGGCCACCGCTGTCGCGGTCAGCAAAACGTTGCTGCACCTGGCGCAGGATGCGTTGAACATCCGCGACCGGTTGACCCACCACCAACTCAGCGGCCTCTTCGAGGGTCTGCCGGATGCGTTCACCTCCGGGCACTTCGCCAATCCCCGTGCGTCCCGAGTTGTCGGTCAGGATCACCAGATTGCGAGTGAAGAAGGGGCCGTGCGCTCCGCTGAGGTTGAGCAGCATGCTGTCGCGACCGGCCACCGGAATGGCGCGCAAGGCGACCACCCTGGGACTGGCGCTTGGTCTGATGCTCTCCAGCGGTTGGTTCATCGGCTGATGCCCGTAAACGGCCGCCTTGGGGTCGGTGCCGGGGTGAGAGGAGTTCATGTCACCGGGGCGGGATTGAACAACACAAGCGAGTTGTGTAGCTTCCAGTGCTCCGCCCAGGTTCGGCTGCGGCCGCTGGCCACGTCAATCATCATCTGCAGAAGTTCCATCCCCGCCTCTTGCACGCTCAGCTCCCCGTCTGCGATGCGTCCGGCATTCAGGTCGATGAGGTCGTGCCAACGCTTTGCAAGCTCGGTGCGGGTGCCCACCTTGATGACGGGAACTTCGGCCAAACCGTAGGGGGTGCCGCGCCCTGTGGTGAACACATGGAGGTTCATGCCGGCAGCCAGTTGCAGCGTGCCGCAGATGAAGTCGCTCGCCGGCGTGGCGGCATAGATCAACCCGCGTTGTCCTGGTGCAAGCCGATCTCCCGGCTTGAGCACACCGCTGATCGGTGCGGTGCCGGACTTGACGATGGAGCCCATCGCCTTTTCCACGATGTTCGACAACCCGCCCTTCTTGTTTCCCGGCGTGGTGTTCGCACTTCGGTCCACACCTCCGCGCTGGAGGTAGGCGTCGTACCAGGCCATCTCATCGACGATCTGCTGTGCGACCTCCGGTGTGGCTGCGCGCGCGATGAGCTGCTCGACCGCATCGCGCACTTCGGTGGTCTCGGAGAACATCACCGTGGCACCGGCCCGCACCAGCAGGTCGGCACAGGCACCCACTGCCGGATTCGCCGTCACGCCCGAGAACGCATCGCTGCCACCACACTGAACGCCCACCACCAGTTGACTGATCGGCACCGGCTCGCGTCGACGCGCGTTCAGGCGCTCCAGGTGCGGAATCGCCTGCTTGACCACCGCATCCACCATCGGCATGAATCCCTGGTGCTGTTCATCCTGCAACGTGATGAGGCCAAGCGAAGGGGAGCCGGTCTCCGATTGAATCGGGATGGTGTTGGCGGGCATCAAACGATCCGGCTGCAGCTTCTCGCAGCCCAGGCTGATCATCAGCACCTGCCCACCGAAGTTCGGGTTGAGGGACAGGTTTCGCAAGGTGCGAATCGGAATTTCAGCGCCAGGCGCATCGATCGCCACACCGCAGCCATAGCCATGCTCAAGGCAGACCACGCCGTCGACGTGTGGGAATTGGGGAAGCAGCTCTGTGCGGATACGCTCAGCTGCCATACGCGCCACACCCGCCACGCATTGCACCGTCTGCGTGATGGCCAGCAAGTTGCGTGTCCCCACCGTGCCATCTGCGTTTCGGTACCCCTCGAAGGTTGCCTGTTCCAGATTGGACTGGAGGTCGTCCGTTCGGTCGACAACAGCCGGCGTCCCCGTCCTCAAGTCCGAAAGAGATGCCGCGGGCGGCATCTCCAGCAAGCGTTCGTGCACCCAAGCGCCAGCAGGAACCGGCTTGACCGTACGGCCGATCACGACGTTGTAGCGGCGCACCTCGGCGCCGACGGGCAAGTCCACCAGTGCCACCTTGTGGCCCTGCGGCACCCGCTCGCAAAGTGTCAAACCGTCATGAAAGCGGGTGCCTGCATCCAGTCCGCCGTCGTTGACCACGATGGCCACATTGTCCAGAGGATGCATCTGGATGCGACGTGGCTGCGAGGGACTGAGCTGCATAGGGTCCATGTTCTGTCGCTCAGTCTGCCGTGATCTTGCGCGACTCGATCAACTGCTTCCAGCGCGCGTATTCGGCCGCCTGAAACCGTGCAAACTGTTCTGGGGTATTGCCGACGATCTCCAGTCCCTGCGAGAGCCAGCGCTCCTTGATGGAGGGCTCATTGATGGCGGCGATGACCGCCGCATGAATCTTCGCCTTGACTTCAGGCGGGACACCCTTTGGTACGGCCACGGCCTGCCAGGACTGAACCTCCGCGCCTTTGACTCCTTGCTCCTGAAGCGTTGCCACATCGGGAAGGAGGGGTGAGCGGGTCTCCGACGCAAGGCCCAGTGCACGCACCTTGCCCGATCGGATGTGCTGAAGGATGACATTGAGGTTGACGAACGCCGCGTCGACTTGGCCCCCCAGCAGGTCATTGATGGCCGGCCCGCCTCCCTTGTACGGGATGTGAAGACCTTCCGTGCCTGATTGCTGCCAGAACAACTCGGCGGAAAGGTGGTCTGAAGAACCGTTGCCCGAGGAGGCGAAGCTCAACTTGCCAGGGTTCTTGCGCAGCCGCGCCAGCATGTCGGCCACACTCCGGTCGGGTGATGCTGCCGGAACGACCAGGACATTGGGCGCCTGCACCATGATCGTGATGGGATCGAGGTCCTTCAAGGCGTCGTACTGAACGCCCTTGATCAGGTGCGGCGCGATGACGAACGGTCCCAATGAGGAGACAAAGACCGTGTAGCCGTCAGCAGGCGCGCGCTTGACGAACGCGGCACCGATGGTCCCCGTGGCACCGGCCTTGTTGTCCACCACGAAGCTCTGACCGAGCCGCGTCTGCATGTGTTGGCTGATGGTTCGGGCGATGCTGTCGGTGGAACCTCCAGGCGGAAAAGGCACGACCACGCTTACCGTTTTGTCCGGCCAGGCATGCGCCGACACGGCCAAGACACTCATGACAAGAGCGGGAGTGATTCTCATGTTCCGGGTGCACGCACGGCGCAGTGAGCTGATGGCTTGGGAAAACTTGGATAGGTTCACGATCGTCTCCTGTTTTCAACAACTTGCCGCTCCACGGCCAATGCGGACTGCATCTTCCGATCGCGGCTCTTCTCGAGATGACGGCGCATGGCGCTACGCGCTGCGTCCGGGTTTGCATCGGCGATGGCCGCAAGAATCTCGGCATGCTCTTCGTTGACGGAACGAAGGTAATCCGCCTCGGAGATTCCCCCCTGCGGGATGCTCTTGAGCCGAGACCTCGGAATCGCACCTTCGCCCATTGCGCCCAACAAGTTCATGAAGTGTGGGTTTCGGGTCGATTGCGCAATCGAATGATGGAACGCAACGTCGTGCTCGATGGCATCGGTGCCTTGCTTGACAGCCGACTCGAAGCCCTTGAGGGCTCTTCGCATGAGCGTCAGATCGATGGGGCGGCGTCTCTCGGCAGCCAATGCTGCCGTTTCCGTTTCGACGGCGATTCGAAGCTCCAAGACCCAGATGACATCTTGAAGCGTCTCGAGATCCGCCTTGCCCAGCCGAAAAGCCGACTGACCGGCCCCAGGCAAGACGAATGTGCCGATGCCGTGGCGTGTTTCAACGACCGCGGCAGCCTGCAAGCGCGAGATGGCCTCCCGGATCACCGTGCGACTCACCGCAAACTGCTTGCACATTACCGCCTCAGTCGGGAGTTGTTGCCCCGCCGGAAGCGTTCCCGCCCGAATACCCTTCAACAAGGCTGCCTCAACCTCTGCAGCAAGCGAGGCTGATCGCCGTAGTCTTGTCTGTTCTTCCAGCATGAGAGGCGGGCTGTGTGTTCGGTCTTGAAGAGAAAGGATGATCTTCAGTTGTCAGACATCATACATATTGATCGGCAATAGGCACACCCTGCAAAACAATTCATTTTGACCGCTGGGCCCGTCCGCTACTGGATGAGGCTGGTTTCAATCGTCGCTACGAACGCGTTAGCCACGCACCCGTTGAGTCCGCTTGCTACTGGGTCCTGATCTACCCTAACGGCTTGTGCTTTGACCCCGGAGTAAACAGATCTCGCACCTTTGTACCGGTCGAATCGTCGGTGAAGTTGCGCTGGTACCAAGCGTTGGTAATCCCCCCGTTTTCCACTGCTGTGAGAAGTAGATTGGTTACGCAGCCATGGCCAGACGCTGCTTCGGGGTGATGCCGCCCAAGGCCATATTTGGGCGTTCATGGTTGTACTTCCA
>JAIYCN010000237.1 GCA_027487995.1 Rubrivivax sp.
CCGAGGATGCCAAGGTGAAGTTCGGCTTCCTGTTGGACGCCCTGCAGTACGGTGCCCCGCCGCATGGGGGCCTGGCCTTCGGCCTGGACCGCCTGGTGACTCTGATGACGGGTGCCGAGAGCATCCGCGACGTGATTGCCTTCCCCAAGACGCAGCGCGCGCAGTGCCTGTTGACCGGCGCGCCGAGCAACGTGGACGAAAAGCAGCTGCGCGAATTGCACATCCGGTTGCGCAACGTGCAGGCCGCGGGCTGAGTTTCCAGCGGCATCTGCCGGATCTCCTGCCCAGAGGGCCTGCTGCTGCAGGCCCTTCCTTTTTCCGGGCATCATCGGACCATGAATTCCGACTTGCAGACCCGCCCTCCCAAGATTCCCGAAAGCGTGCTCGTGGTGATCCACAGCGCAGACGGACAGGTCCTTCTCATCGAGCGTGCGGACAAGCCCGGCTACTGGCAAAGCGTGACCGGATCCAAGGACGCACTGGATGAACCCCTGCGCGACACCTGTGTGCGCGAGGTCGACGAGGAAACGGGCATCGTGGTGGGTTCAGCGGCGGTGCCCCACGCGCACCTGCTGGATTGGCAGCTCTCCAACGTGTATGAGATTTATCCGGTTTGGCGTCACCGCTACGCACCCGGCGTGACCCACAACGCCGAACATGTCTTCGGGCTGTTGGTGCCGCGCGAGGTGCCCATTCGCCTGGCCCCTCGCGAGCACCTTCAGCATGCGTGGCTGCCTTGGCGCGAGGCAGCGGATCGGTGCTTCTCGCCGAGCAATGCCGAGGCCATCCTGATGTTGCCGAGGTATTGCAGTTCGATCAGCTGACGATGGAAGGGGCATGAGCACTCTGCAGGCTTCTGCGTTGCGCCGGCGCGGTGACTCCGCGGCCTTGCGGGTGGTGACCTACAACATCCACAAGGGTGTGCGGGGTGTGGGCCCGCGCAAGCGACTGGAGATCCACAACCTGGAGAAGGGGGTGGCGGCGCTGCACGCCGATGTGGTGATGCTGCAGGAGGTGCGGTTGTTCCACCACCGCGACGCGCGCCGTTTCGCACATGGGCCCGAAGCCTGGCCCTCCGAAGGACAGGCTGAGTTCCTGGCACCCGAAGGCTGGCACTGTGCCTACCGCACCAATGCCATCACGCGCCATGGGGAACATGGAAACGCGCTCATCAGCCGTTGGCCGCTGGGTACCGTGGGCCACCACGATGTGAGCGACCATCGGTTTGAGCAGCGTGGCCTGCTGCACGTGCCCTTTGAGTTCCAGGGGCAGCGTGTGCATGCGGTGGTGGTGCACTTCGGTCTGATGCGGGCCAGCCGCGCACGGCAGGCGCAGCGCTTGATCGACTTGATTGCCGCTGAGGTTCCGGAGGATGAGGCGGTCCTGGTGGGGGGCGACTTCAACGATTGGAGCGAGCAGCTGGATGCACCGCTGACCGCGGCCGGGCTGGCGCGCTCGCCTGTGAGGCCCTCGTTTCCGTCCCGTGTTCCCTTGTGGTCGCTGGACCGCTTCTATGTCCGCGGGCTGCGCTGCACAGGTGTGGAGGTGCCCCGCGGCGCCGCCTGGGCGCGCATGTCCGACCACCTGCCGGTGGTGGCCGAGTTCGAATGGGACGCGCCGATCGACCCCATGCGACTGTCATGAGCGAGCGCCCAGACCCGTCAATGGCGCACGTTGGTCCGCCACTGCCTGGGTGGTATCTCAAGCGCAGACCCCACTACTGGGCGGGGAACGAGGCCCGCCTTCTGGTGCGGGGCGCCGAGTTCTTTCCGGCCTTGTTGCAGGCGATTGCGCACGCACGGCACGAAATCTGGCTGGCCACCTACATCTTCCATGACGATGAAAGTGCGCAGGCCGTGGCCCAGGCGCTGGCCCATGCCGCACGGCGCGGGGTGCGGGTACGGGTGGTGGTGGATGGGTTCGGCTCCCTGGAGTCCCTGTCCACACTTCGGGGCTGGTGGGCGCGGGAAGCGGTTGCGCTGGCCGTGTTCCGTCCCTTGGACCGTTGGTGGGCCTGGCTTCAACCGCAGCACCTGCGCCGCATGCATCAGAAGCTGTGTGCGATCGATGGTGAGGTTGGATTCGTGGGCGGCATCAACATCCTGGATGATCGACTGGATATTCACCACGGGACGCTGGATGCGCCGCGCTTGGATTACGCGGTGGAATTGCGAGGGCCGGTGGTGGAGCCGATCGCACAAAGCGCGCGGGCCTTGTGGACCCGGGCCGCATTTGGCGCGGACTGGCGGGATGAGATTCCGCAGTTGCTCAGCGGCCGTGAGGGGCTTCACCGGGCACGACGATTGCTGGCAGACATGAGGATGAGCCGCGCAACGGAAGCGGGAAGCAGCGGTGAAGCCTCGATGGTTCTGGCCCCCTCGATCGCCGACCCGGGGCCAGGGGGTGGTGCCGCTAGGCCCGCCGTGACTGCCGCCTTCGTGTGGCGTGACAACGTGCGCCATCGGCGCAGCATCGAAGGATTGTTGGTGTCGGCCTGCGCACAGGCGCGCGAGCGCATCGACATCGTGTGTCCCTACTTTTACCCTGGCATTGGATTGCGCCGTGTCCTTCGGCAGGCCGCGCAGCGTGGTGTGCAGGTGCGTTTGCTCCTCCAAGGGCGACTGGACATGCGCATCGCGGGTGTGGCCGCCGGCGTCCTGTACCGCGAGCTTCTGAACAGTGGTGTGAGGATCTTCGAGTACACACCGGCCTTCCTGCACGCCAAGGTGGTCAGGGTGGATGAAGACTGGGCCACGGTGGGCAGTTCCAACCTCGACCCGCTGTCGCTCTTCGTGAATCTGGAAGCCAATGTGGCGATCCGTGATCGCGCGTTCGTGCAATCCTTGGCGGCGTCGTTGGACGAGGCGCTGGCTTCCTCACAGGAGATCACGGCGCCGCCGGCTTCATCTCGGTGGGGGGCGTGGTTGCAGCGCCATGCGGTGGCGGCACTGGCCCGCTGGTATTTGCGCGTGGCGAATTGGGGCGGGCCTGCATGAGCACCGATGACCTGGTGGTGGAAACGCCTCGCGGCCTGTACTGCCCGCCAGGGGACTTCTACATTGACCCCTGGCGACCGGTGGACCAGGCGGTGATCACGCACGCCCATGCCGACCACGCGCGGCGCGGCAGCACACGCTACTTGGCTTCTGCGCGCAGCGAAGGGGTGTTGCGCGCGCGGCTGGGAGCCGATATCGATCTGCAGACCTTGGATTGGGCGGAAACCGTGGAGCACCGGGGGGTGCAGATCAGCCTGCATCCGGCCGGACATGTGCTGGGCGCCGCCCAGGTACGACTGGAGCATCGCGGCCGCGTGTGGGTGGTGTCGGGCGACTATTTCCTGAGTGCGCACGATGAACGCAACCCCACCTGCGACCCCTTCGAGCCCGTGCGGTGCCATTGCTTCATCACCGAATCCACCTTCGGAATGCCGGTGTACCGCTGGCGTCCGCAAGCCTCGGTGTTCAGCGAAATCAATGAGTGGTGGGCTGCCAACCGTGATGCAGGACGGGCCAGCGTGCTGATGGCCTACAGCTTCGGCAAGGCGCAGCGGATTCTGGCGGGGGTGGACCCGGCCATTGGGCCCATCGTGGTGCATGGTTCGGTGGAACCGCTCAACGAGGGCTACCGCTCTGCCGGTGTTGCCTTGCCCAACGTTCACCGTGCGCAGGATCTGAGCAAGCAGGATCTGGTACGGGCCTTGGTGGTGGCGCCGCCTTCCGTGGCGGGTTCGCCGTGGCTCAAGCGCTTCGGGACACACAGCGACGCCTTTGCCAGTGGCTGGATGCAGTTGCGCGGTGCGCGTCGGCGCCGTGCCGTGGACCGTGGCTTCGTGTTGTCGGACCATGCGGATTGGCCGGGCCTGCAGCGGGCGATTGGGGCCACCGGTGCCGAGCGCGTGATCGTGACCCATGGCTATGAGGCGGTGATGGTGCGGTGGTTGCAGCAGCATGGACTGCAGGCAGGGTCGTTCCAAACCGCGTTTTCCGGTGAGGGCGGCGGAGAAGGCAGCGCCGAGGGCAGCGGCGTGGGCAGCGCCGAGGGCAGCGCCGAGGGCAGCGGCGTGGGGATTGGCGATGGGGGCGATGCGGCGTCGCCTGCGAGCGATGCGTGACTTTGCCCGCTTGTACCGCGCGCTGGACGCGAGCACGTCCACCACCGCCAAGGTGGCGTCACTGCGGCAGGCGCTGCAGAGCGCAGCGCCGGACGACGCGGCCTGGACGGTCTATCTCTTGGCAGGCGGAAAGCCGCGCCAGGCGGTTCCCACGGCCGTGCTTCGTGCCGCCGCGTGCCAAGCCGCCGGCATCGATGATTGGCTGTTCGAGGAGTGTTACCAGGTGGTGGGTGACTTGGCCGAGACCATGGCGCATGTGCTGCCGCATGGTGATCTCAACATGCCCGCCGGAGCCGATGACGCCGCTGAAGCTGAAAAAGCCGAAGCCGACATGCCCTGCCTGACTTCGGACCACGGCTTGGCAGCCTGGATGCGCGAAGGACTTCTTCCCCTGCGAGGCTTGGATCCTGCAATACAGTCGCAGCTTCTGCGCCGAATGTGGTCTGGCCTGGAGGCCGATGAGCGCTTCCTGCTGACCAAGCTGGTGGGCGGTGGCTTTCGCGTGGGGTTGAGCAAGGGCTTGGTGCAGCGCGCGGTGGCCGAGCACGCGGGTCTGGAGCCCAACGAGGTGGCGCAGCGCATGATGGGCTACACCACGGCGACGCGTCAGCCTGCAGCCGAGGACTGGCATCAATTGGTGGGTGCGGCGCAGGGGGACACCTTGCTTGACCACGGGCGTCCCTATCCCTTCTTTCTGGCACAGGCGGTGGAGCCTTCCAACGAAGACCGGTTGGACGCTGCCCTGGGGCCAGTGAACGATTGGTTGGTGGAGTGGAAGTACGACGGCATTCGCGCGCAGATCGTGCGGCGCGGCTCGGGTGTGTGGATCTGGTCGCGCGGCGAGGAGCTGATCACGGAGCGGTTTCCTGAAGTCGTGCAGGTGGCAATGATGCTGGCACCCGGCACGGTGTTGGATGGTGAGCTGCTCGTGATGCGGGAAGGGCAGCCCGCCCCCTTTGCCGAACTGCAGACCCGCATCACCCGCAAGACGGTGAGCAAGGCCTTGAGGGAACGCACACCGGTGGTCTTCATGGCCTATGACCTGCTGGAACTCGATGGAATCGACCAGCGGAGCCAGCCCCATGAGCAGAGGCGAACAGCGCTGGAGCGTTGCCTGCAGGAAGGCCCCTTCGATGTGTCGCCCCTCGTGCAGGCCTTGGACTGGGAAGCCCTGCAAACCCTCCGACAGGAAAGCCGAGCCCGAGGCGTGGAGGGCTTCATGCTCAAGCACCGGCAGGCGCCCTATGGCGTGGGGCGGCGCAAGGTGGAGGGCGGCGGTGTGGTGGGCTGGTGGAAGTGGAAGGTGCAGCCCATGACCGTGGACGCGGTGCTGGTGTACGCGCAGGCTGGGCACGGCCGCCGCGCCAACCTGTATACCGACTACACCTTTGCCGTGTGGAGCCGCGCGCCACGCGATGAAGCCGAAGTGCAAGCGGTTCTGCAGGCCATCGAACGGCGTGAGCCGCCATCACCAGACGGCCTGTCCCTGGTGCCCTTTGCCAAGGCCTATTCAGGTTTGAGCGACGAGGAATTCGCGGCGGTGGACCGGGTGATCCGTCGATCGACCGTGGAGAAGTTCGGGCCGGTGCGCAGCGTGGTGCCCAGCCTCGTGTTCGAACTCGGATTCGAGGGCATCGCAGCCAGCACGCGCCACAAGAGCGGTGTGGCCGTGCGCTTTCCCCGCATGCTCAGACTGCGCACGGACAAGCCCTTGCGCGAGGCCGACACCCTGCAGAGCCTCAAGGCCCTTCACGCTTCAGGAGAATGAGGGCAGGGCGGTTCTGAAGTCGTGTGCAGCCCGCAGGCTGCCCACGCGCCGCCCGCGCCAATTGCTCATCGTGGTCTCGCTCAGTTGCCGCATGGCAGCTGAGTCGTCGGCAGACAGCGGCAACAGCGCCTCGATGAGCGCCGCCATGACGACCTCGGCAGCGCGGGCGGTGTTGCCATCGTCCATCTTGAGGGCCACGCCCCATCCCTTCTCCGGCAGGCTGGCGCAGTACACACCCTCGGCGCCGATCTTGCAGCACACGCGCTCGCCAAGCCGCTGCATGACCAGTGTGTCGAACCGGCCGCTGCCGGCCACCATGAAGGGCTCCGCGGCGATGGCCTGGCGCAGACGTTGCGCGGCCTGCGCCAAGTCTGGCGGCAGGCCCTGGCCTGTGCCCGCGCGCGCAAAGCCCAAGGCCAAGTTGAACAGCGGGATGGCATAGGTGGGAATGGAGCACCCATCCACGCCCATCGGCGCCTGTGCCAGGGAGTGGTCCGTGGCTCGTGAGATGGCCTGCGTGACCTGGCGCATCACCGGATGCTCGGGCTCCGCGTAGCCGCGCATGAAGTCAAACAGGGCTGGACCGGTGAGGCCACTGGTGGCGCAGCCCACACACACGAAGCCCGCATGCTTGCCCGAGCAGTTGTTGTTCAGGGCGGTGGGTTCCTGACCGTTGCGGGCCATGTCACGTTGGCTTTGCTCGTGGTAAGGCCAGTGCGCCCCGCACTCCAGCACGCCCACATCCACGCCTGCTTTGGCCAGCGTGGAGGCCGCAGTGGCCGCGTGTGCAGGTTCGCCGCCGTGTGATGCGCATGCGATGGCCAGTTCAGCCGCGCTCAGGCCGAGACGGTCTGCCGCGCCGCTGGCCACCAAGGGCAGGGCCTGCAACAGTTTGACCGCCGAACGCGGAAAGATGGCGCGCTCGATGTCGCCACAGGACCACACCACGCGGCCCTGGTCATCCACGACCGCCACTGCACCGCGGTGAAAGGATTCAACGGTCGGCCCGCGTAGGGCCTCCACGAGGATCGGGTTCTCCATGCCTGCACTGTAGCGCCGAGTGGCTTGACCTACAGTGCCGGAATGACGAACAAGGATGGCCTTCACCCCGTGTTGCTGGGTGTGGATTTCAGCAGCTCGCCCACGGCACGCAAACCGGTGGTGATGGCCTGGGGTGTGCGGGCCGGATCGCGCGTGAGCCTCCAACGCTTGGAACTCGCGGCTACCCACGAGGCCATGCGTGCTGCGCTCCTGGAATCACCTGCGTGGGTGGGTGCTTTCGATCTGCCCTTTGGCTTGCCGCGTGAGCTGGTGGAACATTTGGGTTGGCCGCGTGATTGGGCGGCCTGCATGGACCACTACTGTGGGCTGTCCCGGCCGGAGATCCGTGACACCTTTGCGGCCTTCACCGCCGCACGGCCTGCGGGCGCCAAATTCGCCCACCGCGCCTGCGATGGTCCCGCCGGTTCCAGCCCCTCGATGAAGTGGGTGAACCCGCCGGTGGCCTACATGATGCACGCGGGCGTGCCCATCCTGCGCGGGGTCGGTGCCTGCATGCCGGGGTTGCATGAACTCGATTCCCCACGCGTGGCCCTGGAGGCCTATCCGGGTCTCTTGGCGCGTGAGTTGATTGGCTCCCGTTCCTACAAGAGCGATGACCGGGCCAAGCAGACCCCCGAGCGCCTGATTGCGCGCAAGGACCTGGTGGATGCGCTGGAGCAGGGCCGCACTCGCCTGGGCCTGCGCATGGTGTTGAGCCACGCCCAGCGGGAACAGTTGGTGGATGACGCCAGCGGGGACGCCTTGGATGCCGTGCTGTGCCTGGTGCAGGCGGCTTGGGCGACCGCACGACCGCGATGGGGCTTGCCTGCAAACAGCGACCCGCTGGAGGGCTGGATCGTGAGCGCGGGGGCCTGATGGCCTTGGGCGCGCAAGCCAACGTCTCAGCCCGTGCATGGTTCGAGCAGCGCGGCTGGGAACCGCATGCCTTCCAGCAGGAGGTTTGGGACGCCTGTGCGCAGGGCCGCAGCGGTTTGCTGCATGCCACCACCGGCAGTGGCAAGACCTATGCCGTGTGGCTGGGTCTGCTGCAGCAGTTGGCCCACGAGCCTGTAGCCCCAGGGCCGCGCGTGCTGTGGATCACGCCCATGCGCGCGCTGGCGGCCGACACCGTACGGGCCTTGCAGGAACCACTGCAGGCCATGGCCCCCAACTGGCGCGTGGAGCCCCGCACCGGTGACACCACGTCAACCGAGCGCGCGCGGCAGGAACGACGCTGGCCGCAGACCCTGGTCACCACGCCTGAAACGCTGAGCCTGCTGCTCACACGCGAAGATGCGGCCACGCTCTTGGGTGGAGCGCAGGCCGTGGTGGTGGACGAATGGCATGAACTGCTGGGCAGCAAGCGGGGCGTGCAACTGCAGTTGGCCGTGGCCCGGCTGGCGAACTGGAACCCTGCGTTGATGGTGTGGGGGCTGAGTGCCACATTGGGTAACCTGGAAGAGTCCTTGCACACTCTGGTGGCGCCTCTGCAGAAAGCGCCTGAAGCCATGCTGGTGCGCGGCCGCGTGGACAAGTCCCTGGTGATCGACACCCTGCTGCCCGAGCAGCCCGGTCGCTTCTCCTGGGGCGGTCACCTGGGGGCGCAGATGCTGCAGCCGGTTGTCCGCGAAATCGAGTCCAGCGGTACCACGCTGGTCTTCACCAACACCCGCTCACAGGCCGAGATCTGGTACCAGATGATTCTGCAGGAGCGACCGGACTGGGCTGGGCTCGTGGCCCTTCATCATGGGTCGCTGGACCCGGAGGTGCGCCAATGGGTGGAAGCCGGGTTGAAGGCCGGGCAGCTCAAGGCGGTGGTCGCGACGTCGAGCCTGGACTTGGGTGTGGATTTCCTGCCGGTGGAGCGGGTGCTGCAGGTGGGCTCACCCAAGGGGGTGGCGCGGCTGCTGCAGCGCGCGGGCCGCAGCGGCCATGCGCCTGGGCGCACCAGCCGCATCACGGTGGTGCCCACCAACACCTTGGAATTGGTGGAAGCCGTGGCCGCACGTCGCGCGGCGCAGGCCGGCCGCGTGGAGTCCCGGAGCAGCCCGCATCAGCCCATGGATGTGCTGGTCCAGCATCTGGTCACGGTGGCCTCGGGCGGTGGGTTTGAGCCGCAGGCGCTCTATGCAGAAGTGAAGCGCACCGCTGCCTATGCAGGCCTGACACCCGAGGGATTCGATTGGGCACTGGCCTTTGTGGAGCGCGGGGGGCAGAGCCTGGGTGCCTACCCCGAATATCACCGCGTGCAGCGCGTGGAGGGCCGCTGTGTGGTCACCGACCGTGGCGTGGCGCGGCGACATCGCCTGGGGGTGGGGACCATCGTCAGCGATGCCGGCCTGCAGGTGAAGTGGGTGTCCGGCGGAAAACTGGGCACCATTGAGGAAGGCTTCATCGCGAGACTGTCGCCGGGCGATCACTTCGTCTTCGCAGGCCGTGTGCTGGAGTACGTGCGCACACGCGAGATGACCGCCTACGTGCGCAAGGCCTCCAAGGCCAAGGGCGTGGTTTCCGTGTGGGCGGGCAGCAAGATGCCCCTGTCCACCGAATTGGCCGATGCCACGTTGGCCGTACTTGGCGATGCACAGGCTGCGGGGCTCGAGAGCACGTCCGGTTCGATGCGGAGGATGGAGCCTGAACTCCAGGCGGCCTGGCCGATGCTGAGCACGCAGATGACGCTCTCGACGCTGCCTGTACCCGGCATGGTGCTCGTGGAGGTACTGAAGTCGCGTGAGGGGCAGCACCTCTTCGTCTACCCCTTTGCCGGTCGCCTGGTGCACACAGGGCTGGCGCAGTTGATGGCGTGGCGGCTCGCACAGGAGCAGCCCAACGGGGCAAGCTTTTCACTGTCGGTCAACGATCTGGGCTTGGAGATCCTGTCGCCGGCCTCACTGGCATGGCCCTCTGATGTGGCGGCACTGCGGGAGTCCGTGCTGCCGGTCACTGAGCCGCGAGATCTGCTGCGTGACATCCTGGAAAGTCTCAAGGCCGGCCAGTTGCCCCAGAGGCGCTTTCGCGAGATTGCCCGCGTGTCGGGGCTGGTCAGTGGCGGCTTGCCTGGTGCGCGCAAGACCACGCGTCAGATCCAGGCCTCAAGCGGCCTGTTCTATGAGGTGTTCCGCAAGTACGACGAGGGCAATCAACTGCTTCTGCAGGCCGAGCAGGAAGTGTTGTCGCAGGAACTTGATGCTCAGCGCTTGCAATCAGCTCTGCTACGGCTGCGTGAATGGCCGTGGATACGCGTGGACCTGAAGTCCCCCAGTCCGTTTTGCCTACCCTTGATGGTGGAACGGTTGCGGGAGCAACTTTCCACCGAGCAACTCACCGCGCGCATCGAGCGCTGGGTGGCGCAGTCTCAGTCTTCGCTGTCGTAGCCCTGTGGATTGAGCTGCTGCCAGCGCCAACTGTCGCGGCACATGTCGTCCAGGTTCCGCTGCGCAGACCATCCCAGCAGACGCCGTGCCAGAGCAGGGTCTGCGTAGCACGCATCAATGTCGCCAGGACGGCGCGCCACGATGTCGTAGGGGACCGGTTGCCCACTGGCGGCCTCATAGGCCCGCACCAAATCCAGCACGGAGTAGCCCTGCCCAGTGCCCAGGTTCACGGTGAAACTGTCGGCCCCATCGAGCAGGATGCGCAGCGCCGCCACATGCCCTTCGGCCAGGTCGGTGACGTGGATGTAGTCGCGCACGCCCGTGCCGTCCGGTGTGTCGTAATCCTGGCCGAACACCTGCAGCCGAGCACGCCGTCCCACCGCCACCTGGGCCACATAGGGCATCAGGTTGTTGGGCACACCCCGAGGGTCTTCGCCGATCAGTCCGCTTTCATGGGCGCCCACAGGGTTGAAATAGCGGAGGATTCCGTTCCGCCAAGAGGTGTCAGCCACGCCGAGGTCTTGCAGGATTTGTTCTCCGATGAGCTTGGTCTGACCATAGGGGTTGGTGGCCTGCACGGCGGCGTCTTCACGGATGGGCAATGACTTGGGCTTGCCATACACGGTCGCGCTGGAGCTGAACACGATGCGGTGGCAGCCGGCCTCACGCATCGTGTGGCACAGGTTCACCAAGCCGCCGATGTTGTTGCCGTAATACAGCAGGGGCTGTTGTGTGGACTCACCCACGGCCTTGAAGGCGGCGAAGTGGACCACGGCGTCGGGGCGATGGCGGTCAAACACCTGCTGCAATGCCGACCTGTCGTTGACATCGACCTGTTCGAAGGTCGGCTTCTGCCTGCTGATGCGCTCCAGGCGTTGGAGCACCGTGGGCGAACTGTTGCTGAAGTTGTCCAGGCCCACCACGCGATGCCCGGCCGCCTGCAGGGCCAGCCATGTGTGCGATGCGATGTAGCCGGTCGCTCCGGTCAGAAGGATTGTGCTCATGGGCAGCGGTGGTGATCGTTGGGCAGTCGCGGTGGTCATGCGTGTGGTGGACCGCTTTTGCACACCACTGGATGTGCTGGCCGACCGGATGCGTCTGCCCCGCGGTGATGTGCGCCTCAGGCCAACTGGACGCCGCCTGTCTTTTCCCGGACGAAGGCCACCAGACTGCCGACGGTGGCGAACAGGCTGCTGTCGAGTTCGTCGTCATGCAGTTGAAAGCCGAATCGTTGCTGCAGGGCACTGAGCAACTCGATCACGGCCAGCGAATCCAGCTCGGGTACTGCCCCCATCAGCGGGGTCTCCAGACGATAGGCCTGTGCACGCCCTTGCAGGCTCAACACTTCGTCGAGCAGGGTGAGCACATCTTGGGTCAACTTCATCACGCAGGCTTTCCAGATAACCCCTGATTGTCGCCTGGGATTGGACGCATGTCTGTTTGCAAACGTGCCCCATGCGTTGGTTCCCAGATGGCTGTGATGCACCATCAACACCCAAAAGTCACAAATCGGTTCCGGGGCGGTGTCCCGCGCGGCGGCGCTGTGGGTGGCGACGGGTGTCTTGAATGCCAGGCTTGACCGGGCGGTCAATGCCGTTCTGCTGAGTGTTCGCTGCTTGCGTTGAGGGTGAAGCTCGTCGCGAAGCCGGGTTTCGGAGGCAGACCGAGGTGCCGGCTTCAGCTTTACCGGTGCGGCGCGCACACGGCGCAGCCCGCTTGGCGGTTCATTCGAATCTCGCTCCAGCCCATGCTGCGCCCGTCGAGCATCTGCAGCCGCCCGGCCAGGCTTCGCCCGGCACCGGCCAGCAGCTTCAGCGCCTCGGCGGCCTGCATGCTGCCGATGATGCCCACCAGCGGCGCGAACACGCCCATGGTGGCGCACCGAATCTCTTCAAACGTGGATTCCGGCGGGAATACGCAGGCGTAGCAGGGGGCTTGATCGTCGCGCACGTCGTAGACGGAAATCTGCCCATCGAAGCCAATGGCCGCACCCGACACCAGCGGGACACGGTGTGCCACACAGGCGGCATTCACGGCTTGGCGTGTGGCGAAGTTGTCGCTGCAGTCCAGCACCACATCAGCCTGGGCCACCAGTTCCTGCAGGCGGGCTGCATCGGCCTTCTCCTGAAGCGTGCGGATGCGTGCCAGCGGGTTCATCTCCAGCATGCGCTGCCGGGCGGACTCCACCTTGGGATGCCCCACGGTGGCCTGCCCATGCGCAATCTGCCGCTGCAGGTTGGTCACGTCCACCGTGTCGTGGTCCACCAGTGTGATGCGCCCCACGCCGCCACCGGCCAGGTACAGGGCCACGGGCGAACCCAGGCCGCCAGCGCCGATCACCAGGGCCCGCGCGGCCAACAGACGCTCCTGGCCTTCAACCCCGATTTCGGGCAGCAGGATGTGCCGCGAATAGCGCAGCAGTTCGTCGTCGGTCACGCGAACAACAGCCGAGCGCGGATCAGGAGCCGGACGCCTGCGCCTTGCGCTCGGTGGCGCTCTTGCTGGCCATCACCGGCTTGCCCTTGAGTTGGTTGAGGGCCTGCTGCAAGGGGAAATCCTCCGTGCTGCCGAATTCAGGCAGCGGCTTGATTTCGTTGTTCTTGCTCATTTCCTCAAGCTTCTTGCGGGCCTCCTCGCGGGCCTTCTCGCGGGCCTCGTCTTTGGCTTCCGCGCCTTCGGTGAGGTGCTTGGAGAGGTCCGCTTCGCGGGTGCGCAGAGCGGCGAACACATTGCCGTCGGCGGTTTCGTCCAACCACACGTCGGGCACGATGCCCTTGGCCTGGATGGAGCGGCCGCTGGGGGTGAAGTAGCGTGCGGTGGTGATCTTCAATGCAGTGTCGGCCGAGAGTTGGCGCACCGTCTGCACCGACCCCTTGCCGAAGGTCTGCGCGCCCATGATGACCGCACGCTTGTGGTCCTGCAGGGCGCCGGCCACGATCTCGCTGGCGGACGCCGATCCCTCATTGACCAGCACCACCAGGGGCACCTTCTTGACCGCATCAGGCAGGCGGCGCAAGGGGTCGTTGCCGCCGCGGCGCAGGTAGTGCTCGGGGCTGGCCTTGAAGATGGCCTTCGAATCCTGGAGTTGGCCGTTGGTGGAGACCACCACCACGTCCGAGGGCAGGAACGCTGCCGACATGGCGACGGCGCCTTCGAGCAGACCGCCTGGGTCGTTGCGCAGGTCCAGCACCAGGCCCTTGAGCTGCGGGTCCTGTTTGTAGAGTTCGTCGAGCTTGCGCACGAAGTCGTCCACCGTGCGGTCCTGGAACTGGCTCACGCGCAGCCAAGCGTAGCCGGGCTCGACCATCTTGGCGCGCACGCTCTGCACGCGGATCTCTTCGCGCGTGATGGTGACCGGGAAGCTGCGGCTCTCGGCCTTGCGGAAGATGGTGAGCACCACCTTGGTGGCCGGCTCGCCGCGCATGCGCTTGACCGCCTGGTCCATGCTCAGGCCCTTGACGGGCGTGTCGTCGATGCGCGTGATGAGGTCGCCGCTCTTGAGGCCGGCGCGGAAGGCGGGCGAGCCCTCGATGGGCGAGACGACCTTGACCACGCCGTCTTCCATGCCGATTTCGATGCCCACACCCACGAACTTCCCGGAGGTGCCTTCGCGGAATTCCTTGAA
>JAIYCN010000187.1 GCA_027487995.1 Rubrivivax sp.
CGAGCTCACCGCCATCCTGGACAAGCTGCGCAAGGAAGGCGCCCGCGAAGGGTCGTGGACGATCAGCCGCTTCAAGGGCCTGGGCGAAATGAGCGCCGAGCAGTTGTGGGACACCACGCTCAACCCGGACACGCGTCGGCTCTTGACCGTTTCTCTGGGCACGCTGGACTTTGCGGCCACCGAAGGCCGCTTCAACCAACTCATGGGCAAGGGCGAGGCTGCGGCCCGCCGCGAGCTGATGGAACTGCACGGCGATGCCGTGGACATCGATGTCTGAACAATTGGAACTGCGGCCGGCCGATGAAGCGCCGGACGACGAGAGCCTGGCGGCCTATGCGCAGCGCGCCTACCTGGAATATGCGCTCAGCGTGGTCAAGGGCCGCGCGCTGCCCGATGTGTGCGACGGGCAGAAGCCGGTGCAGCGGCGCATCCTGTACTCGATGGCGCGCATGGGCCTGGTGTTCTCGGGTGCCAATGGTGCCAAGCCGGTCAAGAGCGCCCGCGTGGTGGGTGACGTGCTGGGCCGCTTTCACACGCACGGCGACCAGGCCGCATACGACGCGTTGGTGCGCATGGCGCAGGACTTCTCGCAGCGCTATCCGCTGATCGACGGGCAAGGCAACTTCGGCAGCCGCGACGGTGATGGCGCGGCGGCCATGCGCTACACCGAAGCGCGCCTGTCGCCCATCACACGGCTGTTGCTGGATGAGATCGACGAGGGCACGGTTGACTTCGTGCCGAACTACGACGGCTCCACCGACGAGCCGCGCCTGTTGCCCGCACGCCTTCCCTTTGTGCTGCTCAACGGCGCCAGCGGCATTGCCGTGGGCTTGGCCACCGAGGTGCCCAGCCACAACCTGCGCGAGGTGGCCGCGGCCACGGTGGCGCTGCTCAAGAACGAGAAGTTGCCAGACGAGGATCTCTTCGCCCTGTTGCCGGGCCCGGATTACCCGGGTGGTGGCCAGATCATCAGCTCGCCCGAGGACATCCGGGCGGCCTATGCGGGTGGGCGCGGTTCCCTGAAGGTGCGCTGCCGCTGGAAGATCGAAGATCTGGCGCGCGGGCAGTGGCAACTGGTGGTGACGGAGCTGCCGCCGGGCACGAGTTCGCAGAAGGTGCTGGAGGAGATCGAGGAGATCACCAACCCCAAGGTGAAAGCGGGCAAGAAGACCCTCACCACGGACCAGACCCAGCTCAAGACCACGGTGCTGGGCGTGCTGGACGGCGTGCGCGACGAGTCCAGCAAGGACGCACCGGTGCGCCTGGTGTTCGAACCCAAGAGCCGCAGCATCGAACAGCAGGAACTGGTCGGGACCCTGTTGGCCCACACGAGCCTGGAGTCCAGCGCCCCCATCAACCTGACGATGGTGGGGTCCGATGGCCGGCCCACACAGAAGAGCCTGCGCCAGATGCTGCAGGAGTGGATCGGCTTTCGCCTGCAGACCGTGGAGCGGCGCACGCGCCACCGCCTGGCCAAGGTGCTGGACCGTATCCACGTGCTGGAAGGCCGACAGTTGGTGCTGCTCAACATCGACGAGGTGATCCGCATCATCCGAAACAGCGACGAGCCCAAGGCCGCGCTGATCGAGCGCTTCAAGCTCAGCGACCGCCAGGCCGAGGACATCCTGGAGATTCGCCTGCGGCAGTTGGCCCGGCTTGAGGCGATCAAGATCGAGCAGGAACTGGCTGAACTGCGTCAGGAGCAGCAAAAGCTCGAAGACATCCTGGCCACGCCTGCTGCGCTCAAGCGCACGCTGGTCAAGGAGATCGAGGCCGATGCCAAGACCTATGGCGACGAGCGCCGCACCCTGATCCAGGCCGACAAGCGGGCTGTGGCCGAAGTGAAGGTGATCGATGAGCCGGTGACGGTGGTGGTGAGCCTCAAGGGTTGGGTGCGCGCGCTCAAGGGCCATGAGGTGGACGCCGCTGCGCTGCAGTTCAAGTCGGGCGATGCGCTGTACGGCACCTTTGCGTGCCGCAGTGTGGATGCCCTGGTGGTGCTGGGTAGCAACGGCCGCGCGTACTCGGTGGCGGTGTCGCTGTTGCCGGGTGGGCGCGGTGATGGTGCGCCCATCACCACCCTGGTTGAGTTGGAAAGCGGCACGCAGCCTGCCCACTATTTGGCGGGTGCGGGGGACACGGTGCTGCTGTTGGCAGGCACCGGTGGATACGGTCTGATGGCCCGGTTGTCGGACCTCCAGAGCCGACAACGCGGTGGCAAGTCGTTCCTGTCCATCGAGGCGGGCGAGCAGGTGCTGCCGCCCGCGGTGGTGCTGCCCTCACACGATTCGGTGGCTGCACTGTCCCTGGATGGCCGGCTGCTGGTGTTCGCGCGTGAGGAACTCAAGCTGCAGCCCGGCGGTGGCCGAGGCCTGACGCTGATGGATGTGGACGCGAAGACGCCGCTGGTGTCGGTGTGCAGTTACGCCGGTGCCGTGATGGTGAAGGGCCAGGGGCGCGGCGGCAAGGACAAGGAAGAGAAACTGCAGGGCGCCAACCTGGCGCTGCATGCAGGCAAGCGCGCGCGCAAGGGCCGCAAGGTGGATGGCTTCCCGCGGCCGATGCGGGTCACCCCATTGGTTTGATCATGATCACGCTCTACGACTGCTCCACAGCCCCCAGCCCGCGCCGCGCGCGCATCGTGTTGGCCGAGAAGGGCATCGCCCACGACACCGTTCAGGTGAACCTGGCCCGGCGTGAACAGATGGGGGAGGCGTTTCGAGCCATCAACCCGCGGTGCACGGTTCCGGCCCTGCGCTTGGAAGACGGCACGGTGCTGACCGACAACGCGGCCATTGAAGCCTGGGCCGAAGCCGCAGTGCCCGAGCCGCCGCTGTTCGGGCGTTCGCCCGCTGACAAGGCCGAGATCGCGAGTTGGCACTGGCGCGTGGAATTCGAGGGGCTGCAGGCCATCGCCGAAGGCTTTCGCAATGGGTCTCCGGCCATGGCCGGCCGGGCGCTCAGCGGCCCTTCAGACTTCGAGCAGATTCCAGCCTTGGCCCAGCGTGGCGTCCAGCGCACACAGTTGTTCCTGCGTACCTTGGACGATCATCTTCGCGACCGCGAGTTCATTGCCGCTGGCCAATTCAGCATCGCCGATGTGGTGGCCGTGGTCACGGTGGACTTCGCGAGGATCGTCAAGGTCAAGCCTGGGCCAGAGCACCCGCACTTGCTGCGCTGGCGCGAGGAGATGGGGCGGCGGCCTTCAATGAGCCTCTGACCTGCGGCCTTTGAACTTGGCTGCGGCTGAACGCGCTGCCAGTGCCGCAAGCGCGACAAACAGCGACGCGCTCCAGAATTCATAAGGAATGCCCAACAGCCAGGCTTTGGCTTCTAGGCAACTCGCGCGCGGCTGAAAGATGTCGGGCAACAGGCCGTCGAGTTGTGTGATGGCCAGGATGCGGTCGGCCCAGGTGAGGTTGCAGGAGGCGCTGGCAGCGGCCACGAAGTGCTGCCAAAGCGCCGCGGCCAAGCCGCTCAGCGCCAGGGCCGTTCGCAGTGCCGCCAGTGCACCACCGGCAACGGATGCGGTGGTGGGCGTGTTCTGACCCCACAAAAGGGCGGCTTCACACAGCGCCACCGCAGCAAGCACCACGAAGACGAGACGCTGCAGCACGCACCAGGGGCAAGGCTGCATGTCGAAGGCATGCTGTGACACCAGGGCCGCAGCCACGGCGGCCAGGCACAGCGGGGCCGACAGCAGCGGCTCTGTGGCGGGATGACGGAGATTCAAGCCGACTCGACTTCGGCAATCATCTCGATTTCAACGCAGGAGCCCAGCGGCAACTGCGCCACGCCGAAGGCGCTGCGCGCATGTGCGCCGACCTCGGGGCCGAACACCTGCACCAGCAGTTCGGAGCACCCATTGGTGACCAGGTGCTGTTCGGTGTATTCGGAGGTGCTGTTGACCAGGCTCATCACCTTGACGATGCGCTTGACGCGCTGCAAGTCGCCCACCGCCGCCTGGAGGGTGCCCAGGAGGTCGATGGCCACCGCGCGCGCTGCGGCCTGGCCTTCGGTGGTGCTGATGGTGGCGCCGAGTTGGCCCACCCAGGGCTTGCCGTCGCGCTTGGCGATATGGCCCGACAGGAAGACCAGGGAGCCGGTGCGCGCGTAGGGCACGTAGGCGGCCGCAGGCACCGCAATGGGGGGCAGGCTGATGCCCAGGGCCTTCAGGCGGTCGGCGGGGGTGGATGCGCTCATGGGGGTGACTCCGCTGGGGGTGGTCCTAGGAAAGCTCAAATCCTACATTGACCCGATGCAGGAGCGTGGGGCTTGGGCAGCCGTTGGGGTGGCGGCTGTCGTGGGATGGGTGTGCGGTGTGGCCCTGCTTGGGCTGCATGCCCGCTTGCCTGCAGACGATGTGATGTGGGCCCTGTGCGCCATGGGTTTGGTTGGCCTTCTGGTCGTCCGGGGCCGGCGGCCTCCGAGGGGCCTGTGGAATGAAGGCAGCCGGACGGTGGTGTTGGTGCTGGTTTCGTCCGCCATGTTGGCGCATGGGATGGCGGGCTTGAGGACACAGTCCCGCTTGGAGTCCAGGCTGCCCCACCACCTGGAGGGTGTGCCCCTGTTGGTAGTGGGCACCGTGGCCGACTTGCCGCGCCGTTCTGCGCAGGGCGTGCAGTTTGCCTTTGCGGTGGAAGCGGCGCAGGCGCTGGATGGTCGGCCCTTGCAGGGCATCCCCAAACGGTTGTGGCTGGGGTGGTGGGTGGAGGGTCACGTTGAAGCGGTGATCGCGGCATCCGTGCCCGAGCCCCAACCGGGCGAGCGGTGGCAATTGCCGGTGACGCTCAAGCGGCCCCACGGGACCCTGAATCCCGGGACATTCGACGCCGAGCGCTGGTTCCTGGAGCAGGACCTGGGCGGGGCGGGATCGGTGTCGGCGTCGCATCGCGGGCAGGCACGGCGCCTGGGGCGTTCGGTGCCCGCTTGGCGTGATCCATCGTCTTGGCGTGCTGCGGTGCGCCAGCGCATTGATGCACAGGTGGCCGACCCCGCCATCGCAGGCCTGGTGGCAGGCCTGACCATCGGTGATCAATCCGCGGTGGATGCGGCCGATTGGGCCTTGTTTCGTGATGCGGGTGTGGCCCATGCCTTGTCCATCAGCGGCCTGCATGTCACCGCGTTTGCGGCGCTGGCAGCCCCGTTGGCTGCATGGCTATGGCGGCGTTCGCCTGCTGCGTGTTTGATGTGGCCTGCCTCCATGGTGGGGGCGTGGGTGGGGTGGGTGTGCGCCCTGGCCTACGCGCTGCTGGCCGGCTGGGGTTTGCCCGCGCAGCGCACGGTGGCCATGCTGGGGGTGGTGACGCTGGCACAGTGCGCTCGGCTGCATTGGCCGCCTCTCTTGGTTTGGATGGCAGCGGCGGCGCCGGTGGTGGTGGTGGACCCTTGGGCGGTGACGCAGGCGGGATTCTGGCTGTCCTTCGCGGCGGTGGGGCTCTTGCTGCTGAGCAGCCGAGCGGATTCACTGGGTGCGCGGGACACCGAATCCGCAGCGTCTGCGAGGTCTGCTTCACACACGCCATTGAGCCGAGGGTGGGGCCCATGGGGGGTGTGGGCGGGGCCGAAGCTGTGGGTGCTGTGGCGAAAGCTCACCGATGGGGCACACCTTGCACGCGCTGCTGTTCGAACCCAGGTGGCCACCGCCATCGGCCTGGCCCCACTGGCAGCGGCATGCTTCCAACAGTTGTCGGTGGTGGGGGTGCTGGGGAACCTGGTGGCCTTGCCTTGGATCACCATGGTGTTGACCCCGCTGTGCCTGGCCGGTGTGCTGTTCCCACCCGTATGGGGCGTGCTGCCATGGGTGGTGGACCCCCTGCGCCAGGGGCTGGCCTGGCTGACCGCTTGGCCTGGCGCGGTGGTCACCGTGCCCTCTTCGGGACCGCTGACGCTGGCCCTGGCGCTGTTGGGCGCTGCACTGGCCTTGATGAACCTGCCGGCAAGGCTGCGCGTGGCGGGAATGCTGTTGATGCTGCCCCTCCTGTGGCCGCCGCCGCGGTTTCTGCCGCACGGGCGCTTTGAGGTGTGGGCATTCGATGTGGGCCAAGGCTCTGCGGTGCTGGTGCGCACCCGTGAGCATGAGGTCTTGATCGACGCCGGTCCGGCCTGGGGTGAAGGGCGGGATGCAGGTGACCGCGTGGTGCTGCCGGCCTTGCGGCACTTGGGTGTGAGGCGACTGAACCTGCTGGTGGTCACCCACCGCGATATCGACCACGCAGGTGGCGTGGCCTCCGTGCTCAAGGGTCTGCCGGTACAGGCGACCCTTTCAAGCCTGGAGCCCACGCATCCGCTGCGCCGTTTTCCGGTGGTGCATGAAACCTGCCTAAGGGGGCAGCGCTGGGAGTGGGACGGCGTGCGCTTTGAGGTGCTGCATCCCTTCGGGCATGAGCCACGCCAGACGCGTCCCAACCTCATCAGTTGCGTGCTGCGCGTGGAGGATGCGCAAGGGCGCTCAGTCCTGGTGACCGGCGACATCGAGCGGGACCAGGAAGCGGCCTTGGTGCAAGCCCCCGGCAGCGCTCAGGCGCTGCGCAGCGACGCCCTCATCGTGCCCCACCACGGCAGCAAGACCTCGTCCACGGAGCCCTTCCTGCAGACGGTGAAGCCGCAGTGGGCCGTGGCCCAGGCTGGTTACCGCAACCGACACGGTCACCCGGCCTCAACGGTGGTGGAGCGCTACCGTGCGCTGAACATGACGCTGCGGGACAGTCCGTGGTGTGGCGCCTGGTTCTGGACCGGCGAAGGCGTACCCCGATGCTGGCGTGAGCGCGCTCCACGGCACTGGCACGATGTGCGCAAGGAATGAAGGCCATTCGGCCCTGCCATCACCGGGACTTCGTCTTGGCCGCACCGGCCTTGCGCGCGGCTTCCACTTCGCGTCCCAGTTCAATCACGGCCAACGCGTAGTAGCTCGACCAGTTGTAGCGTGTCACGGTGTAGAAGTTCGACGTCCCCGCCACATAGCTGGGCGCCGCCCCGCCGTTTTCCAAGGCCACCAGCGCCAGCGGCCCGGCGTGGTCCAGCGCGCGTTCGCTGAGCACCGCGCCGCGCGCCGCCATCTCCTGGGCTGAGAAGCTGGGCACGATGTCGGGTGCCAGCAATTCGGCACGCGCCGCGTCCTCCCGCGGAGGCTCGATGCTGTAGTGGGTGGGCATGCCGGGCGTCCAGCCATGGGCTTTCAGGAAATGCGCCACGCTGCCGATCACATCGGCCATGTTGCGCTCGAGGTTGATGTGCCCGTCGCCGTCGAAGTCCACCGCGTGGCGCAGGATGCTGCTGGGCATGAACTGCGGCCAGCCGATGGCACCGGCGTAGGAGCCCTTCACTTCGTGTGCGGCCCGCCCTTCGCGCCGCGTCCACACCAGCAGCGACTCCAGCTCACCCCGGAAGAAGGCGCTGCGGTCGCTGCGCCCGCTCGGAAAGTCGAAGCTCAGCGTTGCCAGTGCGTCCAGAACCCGAAAGCCACCGAGATGGCGTCCGTAATAGGTCTCAACGCCGATGATGCCGACGATGAGCGAAGCCGGCACGCCATAGGTGCGTTCGGCGCGCTTGAGCAATCGTTCGTTGGCGTTCCAGAACTCCACGCCGGCCTTCAGCCGCTTCGGCTCCACGAAGCGGCTGCGATAGACCGCCCAGTTCTTGGGGGTGCCTACAGGCGGCGGCATGATGAGTTGGGTGACCTTGGGCAGGTATCGCGCCTGAGACAAGGCCTGCAGGGTGGCATCGGGACTCCAGCCGTGACGCTGGGCCAGTTCCTGCGCAAAACGCTGAACCTCTTCCCGGTGGGCATAGGACGCGGTCGGTGTGGCTGGTTCAGCCTGCAGCCGCATCGGCAGGGTGAGGCAGGTGATGAGCAGTCCCACCAGGCTGGCGTGCAACAGGACGCGCGGAGAGCTGATCGGGCTCCGGAAAAGTCGTTGGGCAATGGACATGTCGCCCATGCTAACCGCCCCAGTCACAGCGACAATGCACCCATGAGCACCGCGTTCTACACCCACGGCGACTGCGAGCGGCATGACATGGGCGAGGGGCACCCCGAATGCCCGCAGCGGCTGAGCACCATCCACGATCACTTGCGCGCCACGGGTTTGGACATGGTGGTCCAGTGGCGCGACGCACCGCTGGTGAGCGCACAGGCGCTGGAGCGCGCCCACAGCGCGCGCCATGTGCAGGAGTTGACGGCCCTGCTGAACGGGTTGGCCCAGGAACAGCGCAGCCAGGCCTTGGATCCCGACACGGCGGCCTGCCCCCACACCGCCGCTGCCGTGGCGCGCGCTGCTGGGGCGGCGGTGGCGGCCACGGATGCCGTGCTCGACGGCGAGTTCAGCAACGCCTTCTGTTCGGTGCGCCCGCCCGGCCATCACGCCACGCGTGACGAGGTGATGTGCTTCTGCTTCTTCAACAACGTGGCGGTGGCCGCGCGGCACGCCCTGGATGTTCGCGGCCTGCAACGCGTGGCGATCATTGATTTCGACGTGCACCACGGCAATGGCACCGAGGACA
>JAIYCN010000168.1 GCA_027487995.1 Rubrivivax sp.
ACTGCTGAGCGGGCTTCGGGTGCCTCCCCAAGGCACTGTCCACCGGAACGAGGCCATCGCCCACCCACTTCTGTTGCAGCCGATTGGGCTTCAGGCCAAGGTGGGCGGCCACGGCATAGCAGCGTGGATGGGCCGGCAGGGCCGCGGCTTGCCCGTCCTCCGTAAATTGGCCGTGGCGAAGATCGGTGATGCCGGCGCTTCGAATTCGGCCCAGGCGGGCCAGCGGTGCCGCATAGGGCGCGGCGCCCAGCACGATGTCGATGCCATGACCGGCACGCTCCAATGGGGCGCCGTGGTGAGGCGTGCCCAAGAACACCGCATCGTCGATGTGTTGCACCCACCCCTGGCCGGCCTGCAGTCCCTGGTGCAGCGCACTGCGCGCCACCAAACCGCCCATGCTGTGGGCCAGCAGCACCACCCGCTGCAGTGGGTGGGGCCAGGCGTCCAACAGCTTGGCTATCAGGTCGGCGAACTGGGCTCCGTTGCGGTGGATCGGCAAGCCGCTGTTGTAGCGCAAGTAGATGGGCGTGTAGCCGCCCGCCCGCGCCAGAGCCGCTCCGTGGTCATGCCCTTCCTGTTGCCACTGCAGGTCGTTCCTGCACAGGCCGTGCATCAGGATCAGCAATCGGCCATTGGCCTTCGGCAGGGCGGCCTTCAAGGAGTCGTGTTCCAAGGTCAGTACCCGGCCCTGATGGCGCAACACCATGGGCAAGGCCAAAGGGCTGGCGGTGGCGGCCAAATGGTCACCGATCACGCCATTGAGTGCGGACAGCAGCGATTCACGTTCTGGCCACGGTGCATCCGGCTCGCCTGACGGGTCTGGCGACAGCAAGCGGCTCAGTTGACCCAGAGCAAGGTCCACCCCAGTGCCCGTTGTGTGGGTGGTGGCCCTGATGGTGCGGTACACCAAACCCGTAATGCCGCGGGTTTTGGCGGGGGCCCGCAGGCCCGGCACACTGGCGATGCCGGCATGCATGGCTTCAACCAGCGAGGTGATGGCCAGCGTGGCTTCGGTGGCCAATTGGGCCGCGCCGCGTAAATCGGACAGGTGGCGGGCGGTGGAGGCGGTGCGGACTTTGCCCGGGGGCTGCGTGGGGTCGGTGGTCAAAAGGCTCCCGTGTTGGACCGTCAAATATTGGTACTCTCGGCATTGTGAGGGTCCGGTTCCCACTCTGTTGGGTGCCTCCCTCAAAACGCTGTAGCCGGGCGAGGTGGATGAGTTGCCCTCCAAGGTCCGCCTTGTTGCCACTGGTCACGCGGCCAGCGCGCGGGTCAGTGATTACGGAGATGGACTTCGATGTCGACGCCAACACCACCGCCCGCCCAGCCGCGCAACCCGCTGCATGGCAAGACCCTGGAGGCCATCCTGAACGAGCTGGTGGCCCACTATGGCTGGGAGGGCCTCGCGCAGCGCGTGGCCTTGCGCTGCTTCAGCAACCAGCCCAGCATCAGCTCCAGTCTGAAGGTCCTGCGCAAGACACCGTGGGCCCGCGAGAAGGTGGAGAGTCTGTACCTTTTCATGCTGCGTGAGCAGCGGCGCGGTGGGTTGCAGCGTGCAGCAAGATGAGAGTCGCTTACACGTAAGGACACCGGTTCGCGCTTGGCTTGTGATGCTGGAGCTCAGTTGCTGCGCAGCGCGCTGGACACCATGGCAATGAAGCCGGCCTGATGCGCCGGGTCCAGCCAACGCGTCACCACCACCGCCTGCAGTTCAGGGTCCACCCAGACCATGTGACCACCCGCACCCTGCATGAACACGGCGCGGGCTGACGCGCCCTTGAACAGCCGGCCCTCGGGGTTAAGCCACACCAGCCAGCCGTAGAACGGTGCGATCGAGACGGATTCGTTCATGCGGCGCACCCAGTGCTCAGGCACCAGGGCCTTGCCCTTGTGCTGGCCGCCATCCAGCAGCAGTTGGCCCAGGCGGGCCAGGTCACGTGCGCTGACCATCACGCCGCCGCCCCAGTGCGTGCCGCCGGGAACCGAAGGCATGCGTCGGCCGTCCAGCGTGATCCAGGCGTCGTCGTAGCCTTCCCAGCGGAAGGCGTCCTGCGCGCCCAGCGGTTGCAGCAGGGCGTCCTGCATCACCTGCTCCAGCGGTTGGCGGAACAGGTGCAGCAAGGCCAGCGAGAGCTGGTTGATGCGCACGTCGTTGTATTCCCAGTAGGTACCGGGTGCGTGCAACGGGCGGTTGCCGCCCTTGGGGCCGCCGGCCGGGCGCGGGTCGTGAGCCACTTTGCGCCAGCGGTCCACTTGGTCCGGCAGGCCGAAGCAACTGCCCTCCCACTCGCTGGTCTGCTCCAGCAGATGCCGCCAGGTGATGGGCGCGTTGTGCGGCGTGTCGAAGCCGATACCCGGCAAGTCGTTCGACACGGCCCGGTCCACATCGGGCAGCAGCCCGCGCTGGTGCGCTACACCCGCCAACAGCGCCAGGCAGGTCTTGGCCACGCTGAAGGTCTGGTCGGACCTTGCCGGCTGGCCCCAACTGGCGACTTCAACGCCGCGATGCCACACCACGCCGCTGCAGGGGCCGCGCTCGTGCACGGGGCCACGCAAGCGGTTCCAGGGCGGCGGGTCATCGTGATGCACGCCGAAGCGCTGGGGCTCCAGCAGTGGATTGCGCGTCCAGGGTGTTTCGTGGGCTTCGGCGAAGGCTATGGCCAGTGCCAGGGCTTGAGAAGGGGCTGTAACCATGGGCATCAGTCTAGACGCCGCGATTTGCGGTGCCGACCGCGATCAGCCAAGCCTGCAGCAAGCCCAAGTGGGCTCAGTGGTAGTCGTCTTCGAGCTGGTGTCGTACTGCGATGACGGAAACCGTCGATTCATCTTCGATCTCGAAGAGCGCCACATAGCCTGATCGTCCAAACGGAACGATCAGTTCCCTAAGGAAGGGACTGCTGCCGGCCTTGCGGCAGGTGAAGGGCGACGATTTCAACGTGGAGAAGCCGGCGCGCAACGCAGCCATGGCCAGTTCAGCCAACTCCAGGTTGCCGCCGTCGCGTGACAACTCCCGTTCGATGAGGAAATCGAACAGCCTGTCCAGATCGGCCTGCGCAGCCTTGGTCAGGCGTACCTTGAAGGTCACTTGCGCTTCGAAGCGAGTTGACCATGTGCGGCGTCGAGCTTGCGCTGCAGACTTTCGAGTGCTGAGTCGGCATCGACGTACTCACCCGTGCGCCGCGCTTCGTCCCGGGAGCGCAAGCCACGCTCAACGAACTCCGCCTGAACACGGCGTCGTTCGACACCCGCACGCACCGAGGCTTCGACGAACTCGGACAGCGTTTCACCATCGACCAGCACAGCCTCGACCTCCGCGCGGAAGTCGGGCTCGACTCGAACGGACGGGATGGTGGCGGTTTTCATGACGACAGTGTATCGCAAATGCGTTGCATGCCTCTCCTGCGTATCTCAGCGGCCATCCTGAGTGCAGCTCAAGGCACAGAGACCAATCGTCATTTCCACCCCTTCAGCCGCCCCCCTGACC